>NZ_CP046703.1:4952500-5107500 GCF_009873495.1 Nostoc sp. ATCC 53789
CTATTGATTTTGGCTAAAACTTATTAGGGATCAAGAGTAAAACTAAAGATTTTGATTTATTTAGCCTTTTAACTTCCTCCTTAAGGATGCCTTAAGACATATAATTTCAGATAAATAGTCTGGTTTTAGTACCACGTTTGGTATATTTTAGCTGTAAAACATCTTTTTTCTCAAGAATTAGAACGAACTTATCTAGATGGCAGCAGCAAATTACTTTGAGATAAATTCTGCCCAAGGAATAATCGCTAAAATATTTTGCGTTCAATTTAGGCCAAGACTGACTTACTTTAAAACTTTTTAGCAGCACAGACAGAACAGACTGCCCAGCGCTGGAGTTCGCCGGGCGGGGTGGGAGATTCACATTGAGGACAAAGGGGTAAGCCATGCGATCGCGATCGCATAATCTTCGTCCAATGCCCAAAAGCAGCATTTACATCCTTGGTGGGTGTAACATCAGGGCGGCTAATCTCATCACCAAGGTAACTGGGATGCTCGTGGGGCAAAACCGTTTGTTGCTGTTTTCTCTCCACAGATGGATTCTGCCAGCTAGCAGTAGAGAAGCGAATATCAACCAAAGGCGTTGGCAGTATTTTATTCAACTTTAAAAGCAGAGACGTGCGACCAAAAGTCAGGTTTTGCGCCCAAGCAGCGCTAGAAGTTGCTACCGACAAAACATCGCGTTGAATCGACAATGGTCGAGTATTTGCGGCAACCACTGGCCCAACAACACTTGCCCAACACTTGAGCAAGTGTTGAAATGGTTGCTCCTGCCATTTAGACTGCTTTTCCAGAACGCCTAAAATATCATTAATTGATTTCAACGACATCATTCAAAGTGGGGAGAGAAGAAGGGAATAGGATAGGGTACAGGTTACAGGTTACAGGTTACAGGGTGCAGATTATTCACTATCACCTGTCACCTGTCACCTCTTCCCCAATCCCCAATCTATTTAAATAATTTTCGCTAATATTGTCAGAAATATATCTATAGTTATTCCAGAAATCTACGTTTGAGGCACACAGGCAATGACTCAAAACCCCCTAAACGATTCCGGTACTCAATCGTCTAAAACGCCTGGGTTGAAACCAGCACTAACAGCAGCACTAGCAAGTTTAGAAGTACCGCTAGATCAAGAATTAGCTCGATACCGACGCACGCGAAATGGTTTAGTGTCATCAAACCAACGCCGTGTTGCAAGTTACATGAGCAGTCAAACCCAGTCCTTGACTGCCATTCCTACAACATTGGGAACAACTCAGTCATCAGTAACGGAAATTAAAACTAACGTGCCGCCTGCTGTACCTGTGAATCATCAGGGAACCCCAGCGCCAGTTACAGAAATTGACGTACCACCAGCATCTTCTCTAGTTGTGAATCATGAGGTGAACCGAGCGCCAGTTACAGTAAATACCGAAGAACCAAATAATCTCAATGTGCCCTCTACCCAAGATTCTGCTAAAACACAAACTCAACTTCCACCGCCACCGCCGAATTTTAGTAGCAGCATCGTGCCAGCAATTGTTAAAGATACTAAGAGCGAAAATCTTTTGCAGACAGATAACACCCCTAAGCACCCAGATGACTACTTAGAATCTAGTGAAGCACTACTGCGAAGTCTGACAGAAGAACAACCAGAAACCCAAAAACCAAGCAATTCTAGTGACAGTCTGCTATCACCTTTAGGTATCGGCTCAATGTTGCTGCTATTGTTAGCAAGTCTTACCTTGGGTTATGTAGTATTCAATCCTAAAGGCTTGCCTCAATGGAATTTAGGCAAGTTGTTTAACGGAAACTCGTCTCCTACACCAGGAAATACTGAAGAAGTTGGGAGTAATGTCCAACCTCAGATCCAGCCACCAAGCACATCATCTATGTATCCCAATCTTGCGGCCCAAGAGTTTCCTGATGTGAGAGATCCTAATGATCTAGTTGGCTTACAACCTAAAGTCCAACCAACCGTCGCTAATCCAGCCGTTCGCCAAAACCCTGTAAATCCTCAAGCGCCATTGTCTAACCCCAATACAGCCCTAAAACCGACAGATCCGATCGCTCTAGCGCCAGTACCAACTGTACAATCCTTACCTCCCCTAAATTTACCTCCCATTTCAACGGCAAAAACCTCGCCCCAGCCAATCACAGCCTCACCAAAGCCTAATGCAGAAATCAAACCAGGAACAGATGGGTTCTACCATGTCGTGATAGATAATAAAGGTGCAGCTTATGCTTCAGCACGGCAAGTAATTCCTGATGCTTATTTATCACCCAACAAAGAATTGATTTATCTCGGTGCTTTTAAGACTAAAGAGCAAGTACAAAAACAGATGCAATTATTACAGACAAAGGGAATTAAGGCACGAGTTCAGCAACCATAAGTTGCAAAAATCTACGATACCATGAGATAACAGTCCTGACTTATGAGTGCTGTTAGCGGATAGCTAAGGTTTAGCCCGTGCTGAGTAGTAGATACAAAATCTGACTACGACAAAAATTTTATACTCAATTAAATTACTGAGTATTCAGCACTTCATAACTACCCTCCTACAAAATTTTTATACTCAGCACTCATTACTCAGCATTGAGTTTCGTGAATGGAGAGCCGACATGGAATTAATCAAGCGTATTCTGCGGGTGATTCGCTCTAATCTCAATAGTTTGATCGGTGGTGCAGAAGATCCAGAAAAGATTCTAGAGCAAACTGTCCTAGAGATGCAGGAAAATCTGGTGCAGTTGCGTTCGGGTGTAGCACAAGCGATCGCTACCCAAAAACGCACCCAACGACAGGCAGCGGCTGCCAACTCTCAAACAGAAGAATGGTATCGCCGCGCCCAATTGGCCTTACAACAAGGCAATGAACCTCTAGCACGGGAAGCTTTGACTAAGCGCCAAGCTTATAAAGAAACCAGTACAGCCCTCTTTTCTCAGATAGAGCAGCAAAACGATATAGTCGCTAGGCTAAAAAAGGATATGCGATCGCTAGAGTTAAAAATTTCCGAGGCGAAAACAAAAAAAGATATGTATATTGCTCGCGCCCGTTCTGCTGAAGCCTCTTCTCGCCTCCAGGAAATGCTTGGGGGAGTTTCTACCACTAGCAGTCTGAGCGCCTTTGAGCGTATGGAAGAAAAAGTTTTGCAAATAGAAGCTCATTCAGAAGCAATTGCCCAACTCGGTAGCGACGACTTGGAAACACAATTTACTTCCTTGGAATCTACTAATAATGTGGATACTGAATTAGCCGCGATGAAGGTGCAGGTTTTAAATCAGGCAGAAAACACACAGCACAACAATCTGCTTACCGAGGAGAAGCAGAACACGGTACAGCCTCCTCAACAGCAGTTACCTAAAACTCAAGACTCTTGAAGTTCGGCTAATTACCCCAGTTTGGAGATATCTTAAGAATTAAGAGTTGTTATAACGTACTGATTCCAACCGGAAAGATTACATTGAAATAGGTAGCTATTAAAAAGTAAAAAAGCTAACTGTCCAGCAAAAAGCGTAAACCAAACAAGGAAAAACAAAGTTATGGGATTATTCGATCGCATTAAGCGAGTAGTTAGTTCTAACCTCAACGACCTGGTTAACAAAGCCGAAGACCCCGAAAAAATGCTAGAACAAGCCATCCTGGAAATGCAGGAAGACTTGGTGCAGCTGCGTCAGGGAGTAGCCCAAGCGATCGCCGCCCAAAAACGTAGTGAGAAACAGTACAATGATGCCCAAAATGAAATCAATAAGTGGCAACGCAATGCTCAACTAGCACTGCAAAAAGGTGATGAGAACCTAGCAAGGCAAGCTCTAGAGCGCAAAAAAACTTATACTGACACCAGCGCCGCCCTCAAAGCTAGCTTAGATACCCAAAGTACTCAAGTTGAAACCCTCAAGCGCAACTTAATCCAGCTGGAAAGCAAAATTTCTGAGGCTAAAACCAAGAAAGAAATGCTTAAAGCTCGGATCACAACTGCCAAAGCCCAAGAGCAACTCCAAGGCATGGTGCGTGGGATGAATACCAGCAGTGCAATGTCTGCCTTCGAGCGGATGGAAGAAAAAGTCTTGATGCAAGAAGCCCGGGCCCAGGCACAAGGAGAGTTAGCAGGTGCAGATTTAGAAACCCAATTTGCCCGGTTGGAAGGTAGTAGCGATGTTGATGATGAATTGGCAGCTTTGAAAGCGCAAATGCTACCACCCGCTACTCCAGTAACTCAAGCACAACTTCCACCCCAACAAGAAACCACTCCTGCTAAGTCGAATGAAGTGGTTGATGCCGAGTTGGATTCCCTACGCAAGCAATTGGATCAACTATAAAATTGCCAGAAAACTTATTTGAGCTAGTCCCACGCCTGTTGGTTGTGGGATTTTATATCATTAGTCAATAGTTAACAGTCAAAATAACTATGAATTATTGATTATGGACTATTGACTACTTTGGGATAAAGTATTGTGTGTGCCAACTTTGATCGCCACCGGATGGAGACTGCAATGAGTAAGGCTGTAATCACCATAACTGATGCTGAGTTTGAAACAGAAGTGTTAAAAGCTGAACAGCCTGTATTAGTTTACTTTTGGGCTTCCTGGTGTGGCCCTTGTCAATTGATGTCGCCCATGATTAACTCAGCTGCTAGCAAATATAGCGATCGCCTCAAAGTCGTGAAAATGGAAATTGACCCCAACCCACTCACTGTTAAGCAGTACCAAGTGGAAGGTGTTCCGGCTCTGAGACTATTTCAAGGCCAGGAAGTTTTAATTTCGACTGAGGGAGTCATCGGTAAAGATAAGTTACTCGAACTCTTAGATACGCACTTAAATAGTAATTAGTCAATAGTTCATAGTCCATAACTAATGACTAATGACCAATGACAAATGACTAATGACTAATATGCAATTTGCAAAGCGTTTACAACCCCTGCAATCTAATGTATTTGCTGATATGGACAGAGCCAAGGCAATCGCTTTGGCCGCTGGACAAGAAGTAATTGATTTGTCGTTGGGGTCTTCTGATTTACCAGTCGAGGCACACATCATTGAGGCGATCGCCCAATCTCTCCACGATCGCAGTACCCACGGCTATTTGTTGTTTAACGGTACTCTTGGGTTTCGTGAAGCGGCAGCCAACTGGTACGAACAAAAATTTGGCATCAAAGTAAATCCCCAAACTGAGGTACTACCTCTGATTGGTTCTCAAGAGGGTACAGCCCATTTACCTCTAGCATTGCTCAATCCAGGAGATTTTGCCCTGTTGCTCGACCCAGGTTATCCCTCTCACGTCGGGGGAGTCCACCTAGCCAGTGGTCAAATCTACCCGATGCCATTACGGGCAGAAAACGCTTTTTTACCAGTGTTTGCGGATATTCCCGCCCCAGTTTTGGCCCAGTCGCGGATGATGGTATTAAGTTATCCTCACAATCCCACCTCAGCGATCGCTCCTTTATCTTTCTTCCAAGAAGCTGTCGCCTTCTGTCAACAACACAATCTCGCCCTAGTTCACGATTTCCCCTACGTAGATTTAGTATTTCAGGAAACTGGGGAGTGGGCAGATTCTTCTCCCAATCCAAAATCCTTAGTCCCTTCAATTCTGCAAGCTGATCCAGAGAAAAGCGTTTCGATTGAATTTTTTACCCTTTCTAAGTCCTACAATATGGGCGGCTTCCGCATTGGCTACGCCATTGGTAATGCCGAGTTAATTAACGCCTTACGCCAGGTAAAAGCTGCCGTTGATTTTAATCAGTATCGGGGAATTTTAAATGGTGCGATCGCAGCCCTAACTGGCCCTCAAGCTGGGGTAAAATCTGCTGTCGCTATCTTCCAGCAACGTCGTGATGCCTTCATCACTGCTTTACACTCCATTGGCTGGAATGTTCCTACTCCCAAAGCCACAATGTACATCTGGGCAAAATTACCCTCAGCTTGGAGTCAAAACTCCATAGAATTTTGTACCCAGCTAGTTAAACAAACTGGTGTAGCTGCTTCGCCTGGTGCTGGCTTTGGCAAATCTGGGGAAGGTTATGTCCGTTTTGCCTTAGTACATGAGCCACCTTTGCTAGAAACTGCTGTGGAAAGAATCGCCCAGTTCCTTTATTAAATTTCTTCTCAAGCTGAACGCCAAATATTTTTTGCGGCAAAGTCTATGTATAGAAGACGCAGCAAAGGCGCACAGCCGCGCGCCCGTATAAATCAATACGGTTCAGTTAAGAAATTTATCAGTTGAGGCAGGCAGGGGGATGCGGGGGAGGAGAAAAAAGCTTATCTGAACCCTATTGCCCTATAAATAACCGTATTTTACTGAATATAAAATATTTCATCTGTAATTTTTAATATTAGTAATTTTTAGAAATCTAAGTAATTAAACGTATAAAAATCTAGAAATATTCTTCATATTTTTATTGATAATCCGAAGTAACTTTACCCAATCAGGTCTCCTGGTCTCTTAAAGTAGGTTTGTACGTTCAGCTACCAAAGTTGGCTAACAATGCAGGTGGCGTTTTCAAGCTGCCGTATTGCCAAAAGCCTGTAGTCAAGACAGCCCAAGCCTATAAACGGCAATAGTTTAAAACTTAATTTCCAAACTGACAGAGACTTGAAAACAATGAAAATGACTTTTCAGAAACTTGTAATTGGCGCTTCAATGGCTATTGGTGTGAGCGCGATCGCTACTGTACCAGCACAAGCTGGAACCCTCACCGGCGCTACTATTGGTGGAACAGAAGCCAGTGATTATTTAGTCTATGATGTCCAAGGTAACAGTACCATCTCCGTGGACAAGACCTCCGCAAATGTACAAAAAGTACTGGATGGCAATGCTGCAAACCCCACTGGAAACGTAGAGTTACGAGCCAGCAGTGAGGCAGTAGGTTTTGATTTCAACAAAAACACTGCCTTAACGGGGCAAATTGGTGGCCAAAGTATTACCTTAAGCAGCCTGACAGCAACAGATTGGTTTAGTACTGGGTCAGGATTGAGTACAAGCTATGGGGTAAATAACTTTGCAAATACTTGGTTCAACCAATTTTATGATGCAGCTGGTTTAGGAGCAAGTTTTATCCCTCGTAGTCAAGCTTTTACTGCATTTTTAGGCATCAATGGTTTCCAACGCTCTAGCGATCCTAATATCTCTTACGTTAATCAAAATGACACCACTGGCGATATTAAAATTGGGTTAGCAGGTCACTACAATTTAAAAGATTACTATGCGCCTCTGTTAGGAAGCTTGGGTAATCTTCTCAAAAATGGATTTCAAGCTAGTGAAGTTGTTAAAGTTACCTACAACGGCAAGACTAATTTACTTTACAGCTTTTCTGCTACAGAAAGCGGATTAAGCAACAATTCGGGGCCGGGTGCTGATGGCAAGTCTCACAGTGGTAATTATGAAGTCACCATCCAAGGTGTACCTCCCGCAGCAGTCCCAGAACCATCAGTCATGCTGGGTCTGTTGGGTGTAGCTGGTGTCTTTGCTACACAACGCAAATTGAAAAAAGCATCTATTTAAGAAGATTGCAAGTTCAAAATTACAAATAAAAAAAGGAGCTGTTAGCTCCCTTTTTTATGAATACTTTCTTCCAGCGATAAGATAATTTGATTTTCTAAGTTATATATTTTTAATAAAATTTACAAAAAATAAATCGTTTGGAAGAGCCTATATATTTATGTCCTTACCAACGTATTTATAACAGCAATTTCGTAAAGTTGTATTATTTTACCCTCAAATCCACATAAAAACTTTTCTATGAATGGCAAGTAGCCTATTATTGCTCCTAGTATTACTTAAGTAATTTTACTTATAAGAATTGGTAACTTGACTTTTTAAAATCAGTCTTTTATTTAAAACTATAAATTGTAAAAAGCTCGTAAAGAAAAGCTTAATAATTGATTAATATTATATTTAATCGTACTATTATTAAGTATTGGAGTACAGTTAAATTTGATTTATTAATATCTTTGACTACATTACATAAGTCAATTTTTTATTAATTTTACAGTTTAAATGTACTACCGTTTTGGTTTATGGTAATAATTGTTGGTTTTTACTTAAGATAATCAGATAATAGGTAGCAATGACAGCACAATTATTCAATATAGATCAGCCATTGCGCTCACACAAAGTTAGACGAATTTTGCTAGTTGAAGACCATTATCTTAATAGGTTGTTACTGAGTGACTATCTAAGTTACTGTGGGTACGATGTCCAAAGCTTATCTGAAGGCTCTACTTTTTTCTCTACTATAGATAAATTTAAACCAGATTTAATGTTATTAGATTTGAAGCTACCAGATATTGACGGTTATTCGCTCTTAAAACAAGTCCAGCAAAAACCTGATGTGTCAAAAATACCTATCATTGTAGTTTCCGCTTTTGCTTTTAAAGCAGATCAAGAATTAGCTATGAGTTTAGGCGCACGCCGATATTTTGTCAAACCTCTAAAACTCAAGGATCTTACACTTACAATTGAAAAAGAGTTGACTTGTTGCCATAGATAGATTTTTTTACTTGGCATACCTTTATTCGGCTTTTTGCTCTTCAATGAACTCTTCAACTTGCTGACTAATATGTTGTACAGAAGTGCCAATTGTTAAAATTTTATTTTGTACTTGTGCTAACAGCAAAACTGCGGTTTGCAGCTCATTGAGCGTTTCAGCCATAGCTTCACGGTACTGGGCTTCAAAGTCTTGTAGGTTCATAGTTTAACTGTTACCTTAATTATTATCATAACTATATTTATAATCATATTCGTAAATATAAATTCCTAAATCCGTTAAATCGCTTAATATTATAAGTTGAATTGATAATCAAAATTGCTGTTTATTGGTAATTGATCTCGCTGCATTTATATAAGCATATATTTGAATTTTCATTAATTTTAACTAAGAATATATAAAGCTAATAAGTCAATAAAATAAATTTTTAAATAATTAAATTTCATCTCTATGAAAATATTAATTATAAATTCAAAAAGCCAAGTTTTGATTCTGGCAGTAACAGATGACAAATAAGATAATAGCTACATAAACTCTTATCTGCTCCAAAGTTGTGATATGTGCAGCAAGGCATCTAGTAAACTGTGATGGAAGTTACTTACCTTTCTTTACAAGGGGATTTTGCCCCAAGTCTTGTTGGTGGCAGGATTTACGTCAGCTCGTAAACTAAGCAAGCTGTGGGTACTCCATTGGATAACTCGTAGGTAGCCGCAGAAGTATCTATAGACTAAAAATATCTTTACTTTATATTTAATTGATAATTACTCTATGAAATCGGCACGAAAAAAGAATTTTTCTTAAAATAGAGAAAGATTACCTAATTTTGGTTGTGACAATATCTACTCAAATACTACCACTGGTTAAAGAGCCGGAACGACTGGAAAATCGTCTAGCCGAAATTCCACCGGAACCGGGGGTTTATTTCATGCGGGACAACAGCGATCGCATTATATATATAGGTAAGTCACGTAAATTGCGATCGCGTGTTCGTTCCTATTTCCGCGATGGCTACAACAAGACTGAACGCATCGCCACGATGGTTAAGTTAGTGACAGAAATTGAATTCATCGTCACTGATACTGAAGCCGAAGCTTTAGCGCTAGAAGCCAACTTGATTAAGCAGCACCAGCCATATTTCAACGTGCTGCTCAAAGATGATAAAAAATATCCCTATCTCTGCATTACTTGGTCAGAAGATTATCCGCGAATTTTTATTACCCGTAAACGTCAATTCGGCAAAGAAAAAGATAAATTTTACGGGCCTTATACTGATGCTGGTTTGTTACGAGAGATTGTCCGTATCTGCAAGCGCATCTTTCCCCAGCGACAACGACCTCAACCACTTTTCAAAGACCGTCCCTGCTTAAATTATGATTTAGGGCGTTGTCCGGGTGTGTGTCAAAAGCTGACTTCACCAGAAGAATATCGCAAAATTGTGCAAAAAATAGCGATGGTATTCCAAGGGCGAACTCAGGAATTGATTGATATTTTGACTCAACAGATGAATACAGCAGCTGAAGACTTGAACTTTGAGTCAGCAGCACGGATTCGCGATCAAATTTCTGGGTTAAAGTCGCTGACTGCTGACCAAAAGGTATCCTTACCAGATGATACAGTTTCACGGGATGCGATCGCACTGGCAGCTAACGAAGAACACGCTTGTATTCAATTATTCCAGATTCGCGCTGGACAATTGGTAGGACGTTTAGCTTTTGTGGCTGATGCTCATGCAGAACCAGGAGCTATTTTACAACGAGCTTTAGAGGAACATTACCAAACTGCTGACTCGGTGGAAATACCCTTAGAAATTCTGGTACAGCATGATTTACCAGATAGCGACATATTGGCGGATGTCTTAACTCAACGCAAAGGTAAAAAAGTCACGATTTTGACTCCTTTGCGGCAAACTAAGGCAGAATTAATTGAGATGGTAGAGCGAAATGCTCAGTATGAATTGCAAAGAATGCAAAAATTTGGCGATCGCAATCACCAATCAATGCAAGATTTAGCTACCATTCTCGATTTACCAGATGTACCCCATCGCATCGAAGGTTATGACATTTCCCACATTCAAGGGTCAAATGCTGTAGCTTCCCAAGTTGTGTTTATCGACGGTTTACCCGCTAAACAGCATTATCGCCACTACAAAATTAAAAATCCCACTGTGACGGCGGGACATTCAGATGATTTTGCTAGTCTTGCTGAAGTTATTGGGCGACGCTTCCGTAAGTATGCGGAAGATCCACAGTTGTCACGTTTGGGTAATCCAGATTGGCCTGATTTAATCATGATTGATGGTGGTAAAGGTCAGTTATCTTCAGTTATCGCCGTTTTGCAAGAGATGAATTTATTAGAAGACTTGCGAGTTGTGAGTTTAGCAAAGCAGCGAGAAGAGATTTTTTTACCGGGAGAATCTAAACCCTTGTCAACTGATGCAGAACAACCGGGGGTACAGTTGTTGCGGCGATTGCGAGATGAAGCGCATCGGTTTGCAGTCAGTTTCCATCGTCAGCAACGCAGTGATAAATTGAAGCGATCGCGTTTAGATGAAATTCCTGGCTTAGGACATCATCGACAAAAGCAGTTACTAGGGCATTTTCGCTCAGTTGATTATATTCGCCAAGCAACAACCCCACAACTTGCAGAGGTTCCAGGAATTGGGCCGCGTTTAGCTCAAGAAATTTACGATTATTTTCATCCCGCTTGAGAATACTAACAGTCTGTCAAATGTAAATTAATAGGTAAAAATTTTGTAGTAAATAGTTGAGTGCTTAGAAAATAAAATCGCAAAGACGCGATAAATCGCCGTCTCTACAAAGAAGTGATTATTGTAAAGACGGCGATTTATCGCGTCTCTTCCCCTAACCGAACCGTATTGGTTCCACTCTCACAGAGAATTCAGTTAAGGTTGTCTGCGAAAATTTAAGATGTGTAAATACCGGAAATTTTCGATATCTGATAAGTATGCTAATTTTGATTAAATTATTTCACTAGAATTTAACCTCATAAATATTGCTAGCAAAGATTAACTAAATCTTAAGATAAAATTTTTGTGACTAAAGATACAGTAATTTATTGGTTTTAATTTTTGAATACAAGAACGGCTTTTTTTGTATTAGTCCGAAATGACTATAAATAGCGATCTCTCAAGGCATTCGTCATAGGGATCAGTAAATCACTAAGCGGAATTTAATTAAAAAATAATTTATATATCTAAAGTAGGAGGGTAAGATCACTTAAATTTTAGGATAATATACAAAGATATCTAAAATTTTTCAAACATGAAATTTTGTTTAAAATAATTAGCCAATATTAAAGTCGTTTGTTAAGTTGGGTCAAACCAAAATTATTGCTACTTTAACTGGCAGTCTTCTCAAATAAAAAATAAATTACAACCAGGGGTTTTAAAATGCAGACAGTACAAAAGATTTACTGCCCGAATTGTGGCTGCCAAGCAGAACGTTATTATATTTCTGATAGTCAATTAACTCGAACACAATGCTCTAGTTGTGACTACTTGATGATTAGTTGTACTCGTACTGGCAAAGTCATTGAGGCTTATGCACCAGGAATTTATGCACAGCGCTAGATAATAAAAATTAAAAATTGGAGAATGTTTTCTCTAATTTTTAATAATAAAGTCACTTATGATAAATTTTGAAGGCTTTACAAGTTCTTATTCTGTTGTCTGAGTTGTTGTTGTCGTCTCTGTTCTTGTAATCTAAATTCTTGCTGTTGTCTAATTTGTTGATCTTGTCTGAGTTGTTGATCTTGTATTCTCAGTTGTTGCTGTCGAGAAAATTCTTGCTGTTGTATTCTCAGTTGGTCTTGTTGTAGTCTAAATTGTTGCTGGCGGAGCATTTCTTGCCGTTGTCGTGTAAATTGTTGCTGTTGTATTTTCTGTTGTGGTTGTAGTAGTTGAGGTTGTTGAAGGTTTTGCCGTAGCCATGTTTCCTTCATTCGTTCTTGTGTTTGCTGATTTTGCTCTTCTTGTTGTTGTCTGATTCTTTCTTGCAATGAATCTTGCATCTGGTGATTCGTCTGAATTATTTGGGCATTAGCAGGAAAATTAATCGATAAAGCTTTTGCAAGCACAATCAATAGTAGCCATCCTTTAAATAGCGACAAGCGATTTAACATACAGTTATTTCCTCATTGTTATAGGTTGGGTTTAGCGATCGCTAAACCCTTAAAATTTCAACACAATTACTCTATACAAGATAAATACAGGGGCTTGGAATAGTTCACTAAAGCTAATATTTTATTTACCGTTATGGGTTTGCACCATACTTACATCTGACTACACCAACGTACTTAATATTCTTCAGCCCATAACGTTTTCGAAATATCAGTGCATTGAGAATAGCTTGCTAAATCAAGGTTATATCTAGTGCATTATGTTGATTTTGCATAAAACTCTCGCTTTTCAGATATTTATCACTAATTAAATTATACATTCAAATTTTATTACATGGGTTGTCGGATTTCCGTAATCCATCTATCTGGTACAGTTAAAGTTACGAAGCTTTTCAAGTAATTGAACTACACAATTTCCTGTTCTCTATCGCCCGTCGTAGTCTAAATATTTGAAAACTTCTCTAAAAAAAGATTTCAAGCGATTTTACACCATAGATAAACAGAGATAACTTCTTAGATATATCTGTGTTTATCTGCGGTTTCATATTCATCCATAGAATTGACTGCAACAAGTTTAATTTTTACTTGCTCTCAATTGTCCGCAAGCAGCATCGGCTTCTAAACCACGGGAATAACGCACACTAACAGCAGTATTTTGTTGCTTAAGGACGTTAACAAACGCTTCAATGCGATCGCGGTTGGGGCGTTTGTAGTCCACTTCTTGGATGGGGTTGTAAGGAATCAAATTCACATGACATTGAAATCCTCGCATACATTTTGAAAGTTCTAATGCGTGTTCTGGTAAATCGTTGACACCAGCCAGAAGAACATATTCAAAGGTAACGCGCCGTCCAGTGATTTCTACATATTCTCGGCATTCAGCCAACAACTCTTCTAGAGGATAGGCGCGGGCGCTGGGGATGAGTTTTTCTCGCAGCGCTTGGTTGGGTGCGTGGAGACTCACAGCGAGAGTGATTTGCAAATTATTTTGCGCGAACTGACGGATGCGATCGCGAATACCAACTGTAGAAACTGTCAGCGATCGCTGTCCGATACCAATATCTTGGTTCAGAGATTTCAGGGCTGCGAGGACATTCTCAGTATTCAACAAGGGTTCACCCAATCCCATGAAAACGACATTGCTAACCCGTTGCTGAAAATCTTCTTGCACGGTTAACACCTGATCGATAATTTCATGACGTGCTAGGTTACGCTTGTAGCCTCCCTTACCAGTAGCGCAGAAATCACACGCCATTGGGCAACCCACCTGAGTAGAGACGCAAACTGTTAAACGGGCTTTTGGGCCTTCTCCCCTTTCTGCGAAGGTGGGGATACCAACAGTTTCAATAATTTGGCCGTCTGTTAATCGTAAAAGATATTTGACTGTGCCATCGGGAGCCACAGAGCGGTAGTGTAAAGTTGAGCGCCCAATGGGGACTTCTGCTACTTCTTTGCGCCATTGCTTAGAGAAGACAGAAATATCAGCTAGCGATCGCACTCCCTTATCATAGATCCATTCATGCAGTTGCTTTCCTCTGTAAGCAGGTTGTCCTTGTTGCTGCACCCAAGCGCTTAACTCCGCCAGAGAAGCACCGAGAAGGGGAGGGATTAATTCTGATTTTTCTGGGTTGTGTGAGTCAACCTGAGATACAAGAGGCGTAGCAGACATAAAAAAATCAAGAGTTGATGTAGGATCTCTATCCTACACCTGCTAGATCAAGTTAGTCTTGACCAACTAAGGGACTTCCAAATAAAAAAATATCCCAAAACTGACGCAAAAATCCTCTCTATTTCTCTTCTCTCTGTGTTCTCTGCGTCTCTGTGGTTCGTTTATTTGGATAATTTATTTCTTGGAAGTCCCAAAGACAGGGAATTAACCGAAGGTTGTGCCGTTCCAGCCCCACATTGCACCCTTAGCGTCTGCAAACTCGATGTAAATCCGATTTTTCGGTACACCTAGAGTTTGGTTAATCTGCTGGCAAAAGTCTTGACTCATCGCTGCGGTTTGATCTGGCTTCATTGTGCCAATGCTCTTAATTTCAATGTAGCAAACCGGTTCTGCATTTCCCGCAAAAGTCATAGGAATTCCCGGCTCAAAAGCAGTCATTACATAAGATTCTGGTTTTCCCAAATGTTTTGCTAACTTGGCAGATAGGTTTAAAAGCATTGACTCAATTTCAGCTTTTTGAGGAGCAGACACAGAAGTTTGCACTTTAATTAATGGCATAGTACCGAATTAGAAATTAGGATTTTATTCACACTGTTAAGTTTACCGAACCGTAGACCAGATAAGGGGAACAAGAGAAACAAGGGGCAGTTTTCCCAATTCCTAATTCCCAATGACCCATGCCCCATGCCCAATTCCCAACATTTAGTTATGAGATGAGCGAAACAGGCGATCATATTCGGGATGATATAAACGCGATCGCCCTTTTGTTGTTGAGAGGGCTGGACTGATTATATAAAGTGTGGTGCGAATTAATTCTTCTTGATGAGTACATTCCGCCATTTCATTCAGAGGGACAACCCTGATTTTTTCATCAGGCCATCCGATGCGAAAGCAAATTGCAATGGGGGTTTCAGCCGGATAGTGTTCGAGTAGTTTAGCTTGGGCATTTTCGACATGACGCGCACTGAGATATAAGCAGAGGCTAGCCTGATGTGCTGCCAGAGACGCTAATTCTTCAGTTGCGGGGACTTCTGTACGTCCACTGATGCGGGTCAAAATGATGGTTTGGACTAAACCGGGGACAGTTAGTTCTACTTTGAGTTTGGCAGCAGCAGCTTGAAAAGCGCTGATACCAGGTATGACTTCAAAAGGAATATTTGCCTCTGCGAGGAGGTGCATTTGCTCGTGGATGGCGCTGTAGAGACTAGGATCGCCAGAATGGAGACGGACTAGAGATTTTTGCTGCGATCGCACCCTATCGATCATAATCGGCAAAATCTCTTCTAAAGTCTGATTCGCAGTTCTAATTATCTCCGCATCTTTTCGGCAAAGTTCTAAAATCTGTTCGGGTATTAGAGAATCAGCAAATAAAATCACATCAGCAACAGCGAGTAGTTTCTGCGCCTTCACCGTCAATAAATCCGGATCTCCAGGGCCTGCTCCGACAATATACACAGATGGTTCTATGGCATATAGCGTTTTTTTATAACTCAGGTTTTCTGTATATTCACTTTTAAAAGAACCCACGGCAATCCCTCAAAAAACTTTTTTGATATTTTCTCAGTATCTTTCCGGATTCACCCTCTTTCCCTAGTAGAGAGTAATGGTAGATGCACCCTGGTTAAGCCCTAGAAAATATTCTGGGGCATTTTTTATTTTTAGATATCGGGAATTGGGAATTGGGCATTAGTTATTCTTTCTTCCTCTGCTTCCCCTGCCTCCCCTGCCCCCTCTGCCTCCCCTGCTCCCTCATCCCCTCATCTCTCCATTCCCCTTGGGAGTAGGCACTACATCAGGTAAAGGGCGTTTGAGTAAGTAAAGCCAAGCTAATCCAACTAATCCAAATAAAATTCCTAGACTGCTGACTACTTGTGCCATTCGTAATGGCCCCAGCATCAAGCTATCAGTACGGAAACCTTCAATCCACAAGCGTCCTAAGCTGTAGGCTGGCCAGTAAACTAAAAACAGAGTGCCTACCTTTAAACGTGGCTTACCGGATAAAGACCGGAAAAACAACGTTATGAGTAGCGTAAAGACCATTAAATCCCACAGAGATTCATACAAAAAGGTGGGATGGAAGTAATCGAAACTAGCATATTCTAAAGGACGATGGTCTGGTGGAATATACAGCTTCCAGGGTAAATCAGTAGGATCGCCAAAAGCTTCAGAATTAAAGAAATTGCCCCAACGTCCGATCGCCTGCCCTAAAATCAGCGAAGGTGCTACTAAATCTGCCAGTTGCCAGAAAGAAACCTGCTTGATTTTGGCAAAGATTAACGCAGCCAAAACGCCACCAATAATTGCTCCATGAATGGCAATACCACCTTCCCAGATAGCAAAGATTTTTCCTGGAGTTGGGGCATATTTTGACCATTCAAAGAAAACATAATATAGCCGTGCGCCGGGAATTGCCCCAATCAACAACCAAAAAAACAAATCGCCTAGCAACTCAGGATTAACATTACGGCGCTTTGCCAATTCTTGAGAAAGGATTACGCCAATTAAAACTGCTGTGGCAATCAATAAGCCATACCATCGGATACTTAGTGGCCCTAATTTCACCAGAATAGGTCCTGGAGAAGTAAATTGAAACGCCAAGGGCAAGGTGGAAAAATCCAGTGCCATGAGAAATTACCTAGAAAAGTTTGTTAACTACCCGCGCACTTTGCTAAGTACGGGGTTTTTTACATCTCGAATACTGAAACTACACTTAAAATCCAGCATCCATATTTAGGAGTCTAATTCCTAACGCCTAGTTGAGCATAACTTGTGTCACAAAAACAATTGAGTTTAGCATTCTTGCTCAGAGCGCAAGATGGTAGATTTGAGTAAGTTACACAAAAGAGTTTCGATATAATCACCTAAACAACTTTGATATATCTAAAATTGTGATTGCTATTTATCCTGGTAGCTTCGACCCCATCACCTTGGGACACCTTGACCTCATTCAGCGCGGTAGTCGCCTGTTTGAGCGGGTAATTGTCGCTGTACTGCGGAACCCGAACAAAACGCCACTTTTTAGCGTGCAGCAACGGTTAGAGCAGATCCGTCTTTCTACACAACATCTACCTAATGTAGAAGTAGACAGTTTTGATGGTCTTACCGTAAACTATGCCCAAATGCGACACGCACAAGTTTTGCTTCGGGGTTTACGGGCTGTGTCAGATTTTGAAGTGGAACTGCAAATGGCTCACACCAATAAAACTCTTTCTACCCAAATAGAAACAGTTTTTCTAGCAACCTCAAATGAGTATAGTTTTTTAAGTAGTAGTGTGGTAAGAGAGATTGCAAGGTTTGGCGGCTCTATCGATCATCTCGTTCCCCCACACATTGCCCTAGATATATACCAATGCTACAATCACAACTCTCCAATGTTGAACCCAATCTCAACGGAAGCAATCCCCCCCCTGAAGAATATGTCGGTGGAGAGGGAAGCATAGATATTCAGCAGGAACTCAACCGCCTAGAGGAAATAGTTCTCTCTAGTCTTAGGATTCCTCTGACGGGACGCACTCTCATAGATGAAGAAAAGCTGCTGGAACAGCTTGATTACATCCGGCTTGCTTTACCATCGCTTTTTCAAGAAGCAGCAGCCATCCTTAACCAAAAGGATGAAATTCTGCTAGAAGCGGAAGAGTATGGACAGCAGGTTGTTGATGCCGCGCAAGCGAAAAGAGCGCAAATCTTAGCTGAAAGCGATATTATTCAACAGGCTGAACAAGAAGCTGAACAACTGCGGCGACAAGTGCAACAAGAGTGTGAGGGAATAATGCAAGAAACCCTCGCCGAGATTGAGCGCAAGCGGTATGCTTGTCAGCAAGAGTTAGAGCAAATGAGGCAAACTGCGATCGCTCAGGCTCAAGATATTGAAGATGGTGCCGATCAATATGCTGATGGCATTTTGGGCAATATCGAACAGGATCTCAAAGATATGTTGCGAATTGTCACCAACGGACGACAACAATTGCAAATTGATAACCTCACTCAGCGCAATTCACCTCCCGGTAAAAAAAGATAGAGGTTCTAACAAGAGATGAGGAAAAATTCTAAGTTGGGTTTCGCTATTGCTTAACCCAACAATTTTTGCAATTCTCACAAATCAAATATGATTGCTATATTTATGTTTAAAATTCATCAAAAATGCAATTAATACCTGATTACAGGGTGTAAGTAAAATCTTCTACCAGCATACCGGGAACTAAACTACCTCCTAGTTGGCGACTATCATAAGTGCCTACTTCGGGAATAAATTCTTGAAAATTAGTCAAATCTACTAGGTTTTCTCCCCAGAAGCGATAGAGACTTTCATCAAAACGTAAGTTTTCAATGGGAGCAATAATTTCTCCGTTTTCCACCCAAAAACAAGCATAACGGGTCATCCCTGTGATTCTACCAGTTTGGCGATCGCTCCAATTTAAGTAATGCAAATTTGATAGATACAATCCTGTATCCAATCTCGGAAGAATCTGCTCAAATACTAAATTTCCGGGACTGATTTCTGGCGCACGGAGAGTCTCTGAACCATTAGCACCATTGGCAGTTTTTTGATATTCCTTAGCAGTGCGAGAATTAACCAGAGTGTTTACCAAACGTCCTTTTTCTATTACAGGTAACTCCGGTGCTGCCATTTCTCCCAATTCATTAAATCGGGGTACTAATCCGCGCTGAAAGTTTTCTTTCAAACTAAATGCTGGCGAAAGTTGTTTTTCTTGACGCGATAAAGCAGCTAAAGCACTATTTCCTTGTTGGATATCAGCTTCGCTGATAGCTCCCCAAGAAAGCATGACTAATAAATCTGCAACAGCAGCAGGTGCAAAATAAGTTTTGTATTGTCCTCGTGGCAGTTCTTTACATGGACGAGCAAGCAATTCGAGTTGTTTTTTAGCTTCGCTGATTTTGGCTATATAAGCAGATTTATTCCAATCACTTCCTGCAAATGTGCCCTTAACTGCTTGCCCAGAAGCGGAAAATAGAGAATAATCTAAGGTAAAAGAATCAGTAGCAAACCAGTGTTTTTGACCACTGGAATCACCATAACCTTTAATTACTATTCCTCCAGCATATATACCAGTAAAATCTAATTCATTAACTTGTTCTAATACACTTGATACTACTGCTTCTTCTGCCAACAAATCCCCAGAATGTACTTCACGACTGGTATTAGTTTCTGATGGTAAAACTAGATATGGATCGATGGGTAATAGAATAAGTTCGTCGCGTAATTCCTGCAAAGCGGAATATGCTAATTGCCAGTCTAGCTCCCAATTTCCAGTAAAGGGAAACTGCCTAACACTACTGCGTTGATCTGCCATCAGAGTCAGTTCGATCCACCCATCAGCAACACAACCAGTTTGTCGCACTTTCGCATGGTTAAAACGAGTGAATTGACTTCTTTCACTACTGAGTTTGACGGTGAATTGTTCATTTTCTGCTTTTTTTATCAGCAGAGTTTCAATCAGTCGATTAAAGCTGACTTCTAACGCAGATAATTCCTCAATTTTCATGGATATTAAATATTAATAGGGAATAAGCCGGGGGAAAATTAGGAATTAAGAGTTAGGAGTTGAAGAGTTTTTGAACTCAAAACTCATAAGTAGCTAGGCGTAAATAAATTAAAGCTTGTAGTAAGGACTTTAGTCCTCATCATAATTGTTCTGAGCGATAAATCGCTCACTACGAACTAGAATTTTATTTTATATTTAATTATGCCTAACTACTTAAGTACCAACTATTGACTCCTAACTCTTAACTTTTTCAACTTCCTCCACCAAAAACTTCGACATTAGCAAATACACAAACAGGGGAACCATGTCCTACCCAAATGGCCTGATTTGGTTCTCCTTTACCACAATAAGGAGTACCATACATTTGCCAGTTTTCAGCATTTCCTACTTGGATTAAGCTATGCCAAAATTCTGGTGTTGTGGCGCGATAGTTGGGATTGCGGAGGGTTTTAGTGAGTTTACCATTTTCAATTAATTTAGCGTACTCACAACCAAATTGGAATTTGTAACGGCGATCGTCAATTGACCAAGATCGGTTAGATTCCATGTAAACGCCGTGTTCTATGCCGCTAATAATGTCTTCAAAGCTAGCGTTTAGAGGCTCTAAATTCAAGTTACCCATGCGATCGATCGCTGGTCGATTCCATGAAGAAGCACGCGCACAGGCTACTCCTGATACACCTGCTCTAGCTTGACTCTCTAGACTGCCCAAACCCCGTTGAAGTACTCCTTCTTTGACCAAATATTCCCGCGTCGCTACAGCACCCGTATCATCAAAGCCATAGCTAGCAAATTCACCAGCCACGGTGGGATCAAAGGTAATGTTCATCAGTGGCGAACCATATACTAGGTTGCCAAAATCACTTTTATTAACGAAGCTGCCCCCAGCATAGTTACGCTCATCCCCCAAAATTCGGTCAATTTCTAGGGGATGCCCGACACTTTCATGGATTTGCAGCATCATTTGATCTGGGGCTAAAACTAAATTGGTACGGGTAGTTGGGCACTCTTCTGCTGTCAAGAGTTCTACTGCTTGTTCGCCAATTTTCCGCACCCGATGCCATAAGTTTTCTTGTTTTAATAGTTCAAGTCCGCCTTGGTAACAGTTTGCTTGCGAACCATTATTGCTGCGCTGCTGTACTATTGACCCATCTTGGGCGGTAGCTCCGTAATGAGTAGCTATAGATAGAATTTTTTGATAAACTTCTGAGCCATTACTGCTAACAAACCAAGACTCTCTCTCAATGGTGCTAGCACCGGCTATGGTTTGCACAATCTTGTCGTCAACTTTCAGCGTTTGGCAAATACGAACCAGCAAATCGTTGATTTCTCCTGGACTCAAAGCATCAAAAGGTTCAAGGAATGGAGATTTATATTCACCAACGACTTTAGGGCGCTCACTTTCACGAAAGGGATGTATCCACCATTCACTGGCTGCTACTGCCTGTTTATAGGCTGTTTGGGCAGCAGCTTGTAATGAAGACAGTTCCAGAGAGTTAGTGGCTGCATAACCCAGACAGCCGTTGACCAAAACTTCCAGCATGGCTCCAATAGTAAAGGATTTGCCATTTGCCTGGGGTAAGCCGTCACGGACTGAACGGCTTGTAGAAGTCTCCTTTACGGCTCTGATACCGATCCAATCAGCAGGAATGTCGAAACTAGCGATCGCTTTCTTAAGTTCAGACCACATAATTTAAGGAATTGGGAATTGGGAATTGGGAATTGGAAATGGGGAATTGGGAATAGAGAATGGGGAAGAATTAAATTCCTACTTCCCAGTCTCCTTTAATTCCGATGCCAGCGTGTGCCATCACGGCTATCAATTAGCGTAATACCTTCTGCTTGGAGTTCGTCACGAATGCGATCGCTTTCGGCAAAATTTTTGCCTTGACGCGCTTCTTGCCTTTGCTGAATTTTCGCTTCAATTTCCGCATCGCTTAAACCATTATTCTTGTCAGTTTCTGCTTCTATCTCGGCTTCTAAACCCAAAACTCCAGCCAATGTGACAAGAGTTTGCCATTGATGCTTTAACTTATCTGGAGATGTTTCGGTTTTGCCTTCATGAACAAGAATATGCCCCTCACGGCGCAGTTCTTTGGCTAATTCAAAGAGTACTGTTAATCCACCAGGAAAATTAAAGTCGTTATTCACAATTTCTTGAAAACGCTCAACATCTGAATTTTCGATTGGGGAATTTTCCCCCTTTTCTAGTTCCCAACCTAGTTTTTTGCCGTATTGGTAGCCGAAAAGTAAACCTTCTTTAATGGTGTGCCAACCGTTGGTTGCTGCGGCGATCGCTTCGTCGGTAAAATCTATGGGTGTACGATATTGAGCAGTTAGCACGAATAAGCGCACTGCCATCGGGTCAACTCCTCGATCCAGTAAGTCTCTAATAGTGGTAAAGTTGCCCAAAGATTTGGACATTTTTTCACCATCTACCTTCACCATGCCGTTATGCAACCAGTAACGCGCTAAGGGTTTTCCTGTTACAGCCTCAGATTGGGCAATTTCGTTTTCGTGGTGAGGAAAAATTAAGTCAGCACCACCAGCATGAATATCGATGGTATCACCCAAGCGATCGCGCACCATTGCCGAGCATTCTATATGCCACCCCGGACGACCTGCGCCCCAAGCTGATTCCCAAGCGGGTTCTCCCGGTTTTGCTGCTTTCCACAAGGCAAAATCGAAGGGGTCTTTCTTTTTTTGGTACTCTGGATCTTCTACGTTGACGCGATCGCTTTTCCCGGCTTGCATATCTTCTAACTTGCGTCCCGAAAGCTTGCCATACTCAGCAAACTGCCGGACTGCATAATACACATCGCCGTCAGCAGGGTAAGCAAAACCTTTATTTTCCAACTCATGAATTAATCGTTGGATGCCATTCATCGTGTGGGTAGCACGGGGATATTCATCGGCTTCCTTGATTCCTAACCGCGCCATATCCTCAAAATATGCTTTGATAAAGCGATCGGCCACAGCTTCCATTGATGAATTTTCAACACGGGCTCGATTGAGAATCTTGTCATCAATATCAGTAAAATTTTGGATATATCGGACTTCATAACCGATAAACTGGAGGTATCGGCGGATTACATCCCAAACAATGCAAGCTCTAGCATGACCCAAATGGCAGTAGTCGTACACCGTCACGCCGCAGTAATACATCTTAACCTTGCCTGGTTCGACTGTTTCAAACGGTTCTTGACGACGGGTGAGGGTATTGTAGAGTGTTAGGGTCATAACAGAGTAATGCTGAAATAAGGAGATACGTAATAATAGGGTAAAGCAGCTGGGATGACAGTCCAGCATCCCTATGCTAGTGTTTTCTGGACTATCTGCGCTACATTACTATTTTTTGACTATTTGATAACAGCGCTATGCAATCAGCAGTTACACCCGAATCTTCGGCAATGGATACGCCCAAACAAGGAATGCCAGTAACAATTATTACGGGTTTCCTCGGTAGTGGCAAGACGACTTTACTCAATCATATCCTCAACAACCAACAGGGTTTAAAAACCGCTGTTCTCGTGAATGAATTTGGTGAAATTGGCATCGACAACGAGCTAATTGTTTCCACTGGTGAGAACATGGTGGAACTAAATAATGGTTGTATTTGCTGCACTATTAATAATGATTTAGTAGATGCAGTTTACAAAGTTTTAGAACGCCAAGAAAATCTAGATTATCTAGTAGTGGAAACAACTGGATTAGCAGATCCGCTACCAGTAGCTTTAACATTTCTGGGCACAGAATTACGAGATTTAACCCGCTTAGATTCGATTATTACCGTGGTAGACGCGGCGAATTACAGCCTAGATTTATTTAACTCTGAAGCCGCATACAGCCAGATTGCTTATGGCGATGTCATTGTGCTGAACAAGGCTGATTTGGTTGATGAAGCCACTTTGAACGAGTTAGAAACAAAAATTAACGAAGTTAAGGAAGGAGCAAGAATTATTCGCGCTACGCGATCGCAAGTGCCACTTCCTTTAATTTTGAGTGTTGGTCTGTTTGAGTCTGATAAATATTTTGACACAGTGGTGGATGAACACGATCATCACGATCATGAACATCACGATCATCATGACGATCATGACCACTCAACATGCGGTCACGATCATCACGACCATGACCATGATCACCACGATCATCATCATTCTGACCATTTAGAAAATGATGGTTTTACTTCCATCTCTTTCCAAAGTGACAAGCCTTTTTCTATTAGGAAGTTTCAGTATTTCTTAGATAACCAGCTACCCTCAAATATCTTCCGAGCCAAGGGGATTATGTGGTTTGATGAAAGTCCGAAGCGTCATATTTTCCACCTTTGCGGTAAACGCTTTACGTTAGATGATGATGAATGGCAAGGTAAATTGAAAAACCAACTAGTGCTGATTGGTCAAAATTTGGATCGTGAGGCTTTAATTAGTCAACTCGAAAACTGTATTTGTCTACCTTCAACCTCTCGCGGTAAAGGGTTTGGGAAATAAAAATTAGGAGTTAAAAGTTTACTACTCGTTCCCAGGTTCCACCTGGGAATGAATTCCCAATGACTTCGCCATCTATTAACTTACTATTGCGTTCGCTTCAGTAAGTTAAATCTCCGTCGTAATATTAAACAGAATTTTCTGGGCATCATGTGCCGAACGTCCTGGTCTAAAACCGTAGTTTCTAGCATGAAATGTTGCTTCATGTGCTGGTTCTAAAACATATTTTGCGATTGCTTGCCAAAGTTGTAAAAAATTTTTCCCCCAGCTAATGCCGTCCCCCCAAGACATCGGGGGGACTAAGAAGGGTAGCAACAATTTCAAATTCTCATGAATGATTTAGGATTGCTATATACAGATGAAATTGCGCCTTCATCAACTTTTAGTTTCTACCTTTGAAAGAGTTTAGCCATTCTTGAACTTGTTCGCGGGCAATATCGCGCCCTCCAAGACCAAAGGCTAGGGCAATAGCAACTGCGATCGCACCGAGTAAAAGTCCAAAGGCTAAATTCACAATATCACTGGCAACTCCAATCTGTTGCAATGCCATTGCAGAGACTAAAGCAATAATGGCAATCCGCGCTACTTGTCCCAAAATCTCTGCCTGACGTTCGCCGGAACTGGTAATGATGTTAAAAGCCAGATTTGCCAAGAATAAGCCAATAGCAAATATCACCAATCCCGCCAAAATTCGCCCAAATATAATCACAATACCAGACACTAATGCTGTCAGGGCTGGAATATTCAAGATATTCACAGCCGCCACCGTTGCAAATAGCATGATACCCACTAAGGCAACAATACCTGCAATTTCCGATGGAGTGCGGTTTGGGATATGGGCAGTTGTTGGTTCAGTTGAAATTTCGATGCGTCTAGTGGGTGTTGTCAGACCCAAAATAGTGAAAATGTTGTTAAAGCCTAAATTGGTAAGGATACTTGTAACTAAATCCGCCACAAACCGCCCCACAAAATAGGCAACAATTAAAATTGCCACGGCTGTAAAGATGGCAGGGAGAGCGTTGAGAACCTGTTGTAGCATGGCGATCGCCGGCACAGAAATCGCATCAATTCGCAAGGCATTAAGCGCTGCGATCGCTACAGGAATCAAAATCAAAACATAGACAATTGTGCCGATAATATTCGATAGAGGTTGCACCCCCGCACTTGCAGATAATCCCAACCGACTACCTAAATGGTCAATACCAGTTGTCGCCAGTAAGTTCGTCACAATCCGCCGAACTACATTAGCGATGAACCAGCCAACTACAGCTATTAAGATCGCCGCTAAAATGTTCGGCAGAATTAGCAGAACTTCTGTAATGAGAGCTTGTACTGGTTGTAAAGCCTGCCTTAGTCCTAAACTATCTAAAACTGGGGCAAGAAACAGTAAAAATATAAACCAATACAGAGCATTAGCAATCGTCTCACTCAGAGACAACTGATTTAGACTGGGTGCGCTGTCTTCTGATTCTGGATTCAAACGCTCATCCAGATTAAACGCCTGTAATGAGCGCACAGTGATAATCTTGACAATGGTCGCCAAAAACCAGGCGGTTGCCAAAAGGATTCCCGCACCAACCAAATTTGGCAAAAAGCCAATAAGTTGATTGAGAAAATTATTGAGGGGTCGAGAGGCTACTTCCAGATCCAACGTCTGTAAAACAGCTACCGCCGTCAATAGAATAATGCTCCAAAAGACTAAGCTAGAGATTAATTTCTCCACCTGGGGAACATCTTGACGACCTGTTATCCCTGCGGCAATGCGGTTATCGATGTTTGTGCGCTTGAGGATTCCTTGCGTTACGGCTGCTGCGATCGCAGCAATTAGCCAACCTACTAACAAAATTGCTACTGCCCCCAGGAGACGGGGCGTAAACAGAATTATCTGTTGAACAATACCTTGTACATCAGCGATTCCTTGATTCACTGCTGGTTGTATCGGTTGCAGGCTGGGCGATTGTGCCAAAAATTGCTGCACCCTCATGGGCAAACCAGCTTCTATCACCTGGGTTATTCCTTGCCAAGTTGTATTCATGGTTTTCGGGAATTAAGCTTAAGTATTCGCCGCAAACACTGAGTAAGTGTTTTGCCTATCAATTTACCAGTAAACACATACATATATTGATATCAAGAGTAATTTTTGACTGTGTTACCAAATATTTGATTTAATCTACTGGAAATGGTGAATTTTGCGTTACTCTAATTGCAGCAACAGCATCGAAGATGTGGAATGCCTCAAGTTTTAGAACAATCGATTCAAATTAATGCTACAGCTACGGTGGTAGAGCGCTGTATTAGCGATTTAGCTCTCATGCAACGCTGGCTCAACCCTGTCCTCCGTTGCGAACCTGTAGGTGAATCTTGGAGTACTGATATCGGCAGTAAAAGCCGTTTTATCATTCAAATTCCTCTACTGAAACCTACGTTGAATAGCGTAGTTGTGGAACGACAACCGGGTTTGGTAGTCTGGGAATTTCAGGGATTTTTTCAAGGGCGCGATCGCTGGGAATGTCAAGCCACAGAAAAGGGAACGCTTCTACTAAACCGTTTTGAGTTCGATATTCCTAACCCCTTAGTGAGTTGGGGTTTCAATACCTTTGCCGCATCTTGGACAAAAGAAGATATGCAAGCCCAACTCCGCCGCCTCAAACGAGTCGCAGAAAATTTGTAATTGGGCATTGAGCAGAAAAGGCAGAGGAGCAGGGAGCAGGGGAGACAAGGGGACAAGGGGACAAGGGGACAAGAGGTGAGAACTTGAAACAAGTCTTTCCCCTTGTCCCCAATTCTCCTTGTCCCCAAGTCCTCTTGCCCATTCCCTATTCCCCATTCCCTAATCCCTCCCCAATTCCGTAAGTAGCCGCCGAATTACTGATGCATCCTGGGCATCAGGAACTTTTGCTAAATAATGTCGTAAATCGTCTACGGCTTGGGGGTAGTTACCAAGTTGATAGGAGATTAAGCCGCGATCGCGCAATTCTAAAGTTACATTAGGAAACAGCAACAAAATTCGTTCAATTGCTGCCAGCGTTTTTTCTAACTCTTGTTGTTTGAGGTAAATAAATTTTATATTTGTCAGCATTCGTGCCAAAAATTGCCGATTACTGACCACGGCTAAAAATTCTGGTTGTAGCGTCACAGGTTGCTGATAAATTTGAGACAGCCGTTCCTCGCAATCTTGAGCAAATATTATTTCACCGCCATTAAAGGCATCCACAAAAATTTCTATATCTGGAATATCTGGGCGGATCAAGAAATGCCCTGGCATTCCCACACCCACCATCGGGAAATCAATCCGTCTGGCAACCTCTAGGTAAACTAACGCTAAGGTAATAGGAATTCCTAGTCGGCGGTCAATTACATCATTGAAAAAACTGTTACGCGGGTCGTAATAGTCAATCTTATTACCAGAAAACTTTAAATCATCGTATAGGTACTGATTAATACTTTGAACTATCCGCAAAGGATATCGTGAGTCTGGTAGGCGTTCTTGAAGCTCCCATGCCATTGTATCAAGGGCGTTGAGATATTCCTCTGGATCTAGCTTGGGATATTCTTCTTGGGCAATATACAAAGCTGCCTTTGCTAGGTCAATATGCTCGTCAGCCTGCTGAATCTCTTGGTAAAAATATTGTCGCGCTGACGAGAAATTCATAACCTGTTGCCCAGTGGAAGTATGAGGATGAAACCGCACCTACGCTTAACCCAAGCATTGTGCCTTGGCTAAACTGAAAACATTTTTCTGTACCTATTTTTTATATTAAGGATATTCAGAAGATTTGGAAATGTAAGTTCTACCCTAGGCTTCTACCCGGATTTTTCACGCATAGTTTAGGCAGAGGAGTGTGGGGAGTGTGCGGGGTCAGATTTCTTCCCCATCCTCCCACACCTCCCACACCCCCCACACTCCTTGATTTCTCACTTGTGAGAAATCCAGTTTCTAGCTGTCGGCGTTCTCGGTATAGATTCTGTCTGAAAGTGCAAACAACAACCCAAAGCCCCAGCTAAAGCATAAATTTCTAACTAACTCACTTTGAACACTGCCGCGTCTGCACAATCTTGACACTCTAGTTTTAATTTTGAGTCTTCTCCAGTCCCCATGCAAAAACTTACCTTAATTTTGATCCCCAAGCCCCAGTCTTAAGGATCAATTTATGGCGTAGAGTAGGGTCGTTCAGTGCTAATCTGAAAGGTGACATTGCTTAATTTTATGTCTTCTCCGACCTTATCTGAAATATAGCTTCACTCATTAGGCGCAGCATGGTCACAACCGCAGAAAAAACAAACATTGGCTACATTACCCAAATCATTGGCCCAGTTGTAGACGTTAAATTTCCCGGCGGGAAATTGCCACAAATCTACAACGCTTTGAAAATCAAAGGCACCAACGAAGCTGGGCAGGAAATCAACATCACCGTTGAAGTACAGCAACTGCTGGGCGACAACCAGGTGCGGACTGTTGCAATGAGTTCCACCGAAGGCTTAGTGCGCGGTTTTGAAGTCAGCGATACAGGCGCTCCCATTACCGTGCCAGTTGGTAAAGCCACTTTGGGCCGGATTTTCAACGTCCTTGGCGAACCTGTGGATAACAGGGGCCCAGTAAATGCTGAGGCAAGTTTACCCATTCACCGCTCTGCTCCTAAATTCACCGACCTGGAAACCAAACCTTCGGTGTTTGAGACTGGGATTAAAGTTGTTGACCTTCTGACTCCCTATCGACGCGGCGGTAAAATTGGTCTATTCGGCGGTGCTGGTGTTGGTAAGACCGTAATCATGATGGAGTTGATTAACAACATCGCTACCCAGCATGGTGGAGTATCCGTTTTTGCTGGCGTGGGTGAGCGCACCCGTGAAGGTAATGACCTCTACAACGAAATGATTGAGTCTGGGGTAATCAATAACGAGAACCTCAACGAATCAAAAATTGCTCTAGTCTACGGTCAAATGAACGAACCACCTGGAGCTAGAATGCGGGTTGGTCTTTCGGGATTGACAGTAGCAGAGTACTTCCGGGATGTGAACAAGCAGGACGTGCTGCTGTTTATTGATAATATCTTCCGGTTTGTACAAGCAGGTTCGGAAGTATCCGCGCTATTGGGTCGGATGCCTTCTGCGGTAGGATATCAGCCTACATTGGGAACCGACGTAGGTGAACTGCAAGAGCGGATTACCTCGACTACAGAGGGTTCCATTACCTCCATTCAAGCAGTGTACGTACCTGCGGATGACCTCACAGACCCCGCACCTGCTACTACCTTCGCCCACTTGGACGGAACCACAGTACTGTCTCGCGGTTTGGCTGCTAAGGGAATTTATCCCGCAGTTGATCCCCTTGGTTCAACTTCCACCATGCTCCAACCAAACATTGTCGGTGAAGAACACTACAATACTGCGCGGGCGGTGCAATCAACTCTGCAACGTTACAAAGAACTCCAAGACATTATCGCCATTCTCGGTTTAGATGAATTGTCTGAAGAAGACCGTCTAATCGTGGCACGGGCGCGGAAAGTTGAGCGCTTCTTGTCTCAGCCATTCTTTGTAGCAGAAGTATTTACCGGTTCTCCTGGTAAGTATGTGAAGTTGGAAGATACCATCAAAGGGTTCCAAAAAATTCTGTCTGGTGAGTTGGATGCTCTGCCAGAACAGGCTTTCTACTTGGTTGGCGATATCAACGAAGCGATCGCTAAAGCTGAAAAAATCAAAGGTTAGTCATTAGTCATTAGTCATTGGTCATTGGTCATTAGTTCAACTGCTAATGACTAATGGCAATTACAAAAGACATAGATGCCCTTTGGGCGGCTTCCCGTAGGGTAGGACAAAGGACGAAGGACGAAGGACGAAGGACAAAAGACAAATGACATTAACCGTTCGGGTAATTTCCCCAGATAAAACAGTCTGGGATGCTCCAGCAGAAGAAGTAGTTTTGCCTAGCACAACTGGTCAACTAGGTATCCTCACTGGACACGCACCACTTTTAACCGCCCTGGATACTGGTGTAATGCGAGTCCGTGCCGCGAAAAATCAGGGTTGGGAAGCGATCGCTCTTTTGGGTGGCTTTGCCGAAGTCGAAGAAAATGAAGTGACAATTCTGGTTAACGGCGCTGAACGTGGCGACAAAATTAACCTTGAAGAAGCTCGTGCTGCTTACAACCAAGCAGAAGCAGGACTCACTCAAGTTTCAGCTGACGATCGCCAAGCCCAAATCAAGGCAAATCAAGCTTTCAAACGCGCCCGCGCTCGGTTTCAAGCTGCTGGCGGTTTGGTCTAATTTAATTTTCTATTTCAACTTTGTAGGTTGGGCAATGTCCAACCTGCAAATTATTTATTAAAAAGAATTCAGGAGTCAGGAGTCAGAATTCAGTATTAATCCTGTATCAATACTAAACTTTTTCCGTATATGAATCGAGTATTCTGAATCCTGAATTCTGAATTCTGACTCCTTAATTATTAAATTTTCAAAAAAATTACGTCAAGTTTAAGAAATCGAGGCAAGCTCTGTTGAAGTGTTAACTTAGCTAATTAGTTGCCCAAATGGGCACAAATTATGAAAAGCTTTTCATCTTTGCTTGGTACTCGTAAACAAAATAAGGTAGCTCGTTTTGCGGCCTCTATCGTAGCAACGTTAGCGCTCGCTGGTGGTATCCATTCTGCCAATCCTAATTCTGTTAAAACAACTACTGCAAAAGAAATAACTTCGGCATTAGTCCAGCGAAATCAGACTACACCAAATATTGCTCAGTTACCAATCAGCAGGACTCAATATCAAACTGCTGGAATTGATCCTGTTGTACTAGTTCCCATCCTACTTGTCGGCGGTTTCGTCATATTCGTCCCCCTATTCTTTGGCGGACTTGTAGTCATTGGCGAACGTGAAGTCGGTATTGTAGTGAGGAAATTTACCCTTTCCGGGCGTGGACTTCCCGCCGGCAGTTTGATTGCCCTCAACGGTGAAGCTGGCTTGCAGGCAGATACTTTAGCTCCTGGTTGGCACTGGGGCTATTGGCCTTGGCAATATTCTGTAAAGAAAGAATCAGTAATTGTCGTTCCCCAAGGGGAAATCGCTTTGATTGTGGCAGCAGATGGCGCATCCAACCCACCAGAGCGGATTTTGGGGAAAATCGTGGGTTGTGACAACTTCCAAGATGCTCGAAAATTCCTCACCGAAGGTGGTGAAAAAGGTCGGCAAATGGGTTTTCTCACCGCAGGTACATACCGGATTAACACCGCCCTGTTTAAAGTCATCATGGCATCAAATGCCAGCGCTCATGGCATGGCTCCAGAACAGTTGCGGGTGTACAGTCTGGCATCGGACAAAGTTGGCATCGTCACTACCTTAGATGGTGTACCAATTTCTGCCGGTGAACTCGCAGGCCCCATAATTGACGGACACGACAACTTCCAAAATGGTCAGAAATTTATTAATGGGGGTGGACGGCGAGGCTTACAAGAACAGACTTTGCTTTCTGGTTCTTGGAACTTGAATCCTTGGTTTGTCCAGGTTGAACAAGTGCCGATGACCGAAATTCCCATTGGGTATGTGGGTGTGGTAATTTCTTTCGTGGGTAAAGCACATCAAGATGTTAGCGGTGCAGCTTTCACCCACGGTAATTTGGTGAATCAGGGACACAAAGGTGTATGGGTCGAACCGCTATATCCTGGTAAGCATCCGATTAATTCCCGGATTATGAAGATGGAACTAGTGCCAACGACCAACATTGTCTTAAACTGGTCAGGTCGGACTGAACGCCACAGCTATGATGCTCAACTAGCTTCCTTGACAGTGCGATCGCGTGATGGGTTTGCCTTTGATTTGGAAGTAGCGCAAATTATCCATGTCGGTGCTTTAGATGCTCCGAAGGTAATTTCCCGCGTTGGTGCAATGCAAAATCTGGTAGACCATGTATTAGAACCGACCATCGGGAATTATTTCCGTAACTCAGCCCAAAACTGTACTGTATTAGATTTTCTGACTGCTCGAAGTGAGCGACAAACTGAGGCTGCTGAGTATATTAAAACAGCATTACGGGCTTATGACGTGCAAGCGATCGACACCCTGATTGGTGATATTCTGCCACCGGCATCACTAATGCAGACACAGACAGACCGGAAAATTGCCGAAGAAGAACGCAAGACTTATGAAGTCCAGCAGATGGCGCAAACCCAACGGCAGCAGCTTGTCCGGGAAACAGCGCTGGCTGATATCCAGCAAGAAATGGTGAAATCAGAGCAGAGTGTACATATTGCTGACCTAAAAGCCCAAGCCCAAATTAAACAGGCGAACGGTGAAGCCGAAGGTACAAAACTCCGGGCAATTGCTGAGGCTGAAGGTATACGGGCTACAGGTAATGCCAAAGCTGAAACCTACCGGGCTGGTGTGGAAGCTTTGGGTTCCCAAGGTTATACAGCAATGCAATTAATGCAGATTATAGGCGATCGCCATGTCCGCTTAATTCCAGATGTCTTAGTTGGTAGTAATGGCAGCAATAACGGCTTAGTGGACGGGCTACTATCCATGATTCTATGGAATCAAACTGGTAAGGGTGAATTCAAACCAACACCTTTGCATCCGCAACCAGTAGTTACCCAAACACAACCAACCACAGATAACGGTCTTCCACCGATAGTTGTGAATTTTCCAGTGGATAAGTAATATCCGGTAGGGTAGCACAGCTTTGCTACCCTACGAGAAACGCAATTTAAAATGGTTATATTTTACTTTGGGTAGGCATCTTGCCTACCCTGTAATTTTGGTAGAAAATTTTGTTTTTACAAGAACGTTATCGTTTACTAAAATCAATTGGTAAAGGGGGATTCTGTAAAACCTTTCTTGCTGTAGATGAGGGTCAGTTTCCGCCAATTCCTTGCGTTGTTCAAGAAATATCGCAGGAATACGAGACATTTAAAATTTTTCAGCAAAAGGCGCAACAGCTAGAGGAATTAGGGAAGCATCCGCAAATTCCCGCTTTATTGGCTTATTTTCAGCACAACGGGCATTTTTATTTAGTGCAGGAGTTTATTGCAGGCACTAATTTGGCTCAGGTAGTTGAAGAAGAAGGTGCTTTTAATGAAACTCAGATTTGGCAGATGTTAGAAGATGTTTTGCCAGTTTTGCAGTTTATTAGCGATCGCCAAATCATCCACCGCGATATAAAACCCCAAAATATCATCCGTAGATCCCCAATTACTAAAAAGGGGAATTTCGTTATAGTCGATTTTAGCACTGCGAAACTCGTCACAGAAATTGATGGGCTAACATCTGAAACCAGTATTGGCAGTCCAGAATACTCTGCACCAGAACAAGCGAAGGGAAAAGCCGTTTTTGCTAGTGACTTATATAGCTTGGGTGTAACTTGTATTTACTTACTTACCCAGATTCCTCCCTTTGATTTATTTGATATTGCTAACGATTGTTGGGTTTGGCAACAATATCTTACTAACAAGGTAAGCGATCGCCTGGCGCAAATTCTCGACAAGCTACTGCAAAATTCTGTTAACCGCCGCTTTCAATTAGCTAATGAAGTTATGCAAGCAATGGGTATGGAATGTAAAACTCAAAATTTGAAATTACCAAACCCTCCTTGGCAATGCTTGCATACCCTAACTGGGCATTCCGGGACATTGAGTAGTGTGAATGCCCTTGCCATAAGTCCTGACGACTATACTTTAGCCAGTGCTAGTGATGATAAAATCGTCAAATTGTGGGATTTAAATACTCAAAAAATCCTAGCTAGCTTATCAGGACATTCCCAAGCGGTAAAATCAGTCGGCTTCAGTCCTGATGGTCAAATTTTGGCAACTGCTAGCGACGATAAAACTATCAAATTGTGGCAGGTTGAGACATTAAAAGAAATCTGCACTTTATTGGGACACTCACACGCCGTAAAATCAGTTGCTTTCAGTCCAGATGGGCAGATTCTCGCTAGTGGTAGCTGGGATAAGACAATCAAACTCTGGGATGTAAATACTGGCACAGAAATTTGCACCATAACTGGACACCAATTACAGGTAAATTCAGTAGCATTTAGTCCCCAAGGACAGCTTTTAGCTAGCGCAAGTTATGACAGAACAATTCGCTTGTGGCAGATACCAACAAGAGGTAGGGGAGCAGGGAGCGGGGAGCAGGGAGATATGAATAGTGCTGAGTTAAAAGACCACTCACAAGCAGCAGAGGACATTCCCCCTTTCCCCCTGCCCCCTTCCCCCTTCCCCCTTATTCAAAACCGCCCATGCTATAGCTTGTTAGGCACCCTTTCGGGTCATGCATGGGCGGTTTTGACAGTCGCTTTTAGTCCTGATGGTCAAATTTTGGCGACGGGTAGTGATGATAACACTATTAAATTATGGGAGGTAAACACAGGTCAGCTAATTTGCACACTTGTAGGCCATTCTTGGTCTGTGGTGGCTGTGGCTTTTACTGCCGATGGCGAAACACTCCTAAGTGCAAGTTGCGACAAAACAGTTAAACTTTGGAGGGTAAGCACAGCAGAAGAGATTGTTACTCTCTCTGGTCATGTAGACTCAGTATCTGCTGTAGCTGTGAGCAAAGTTAGACAATTAATTGCAAGTGGCAGCAGAGACAAGACTATCAAACTGTGGCAGCTTGTAGAACAGCGCGTAGGCGTAGCCCGTCGTAGACATCGCTAATATTGTAATATCAGGCGCTACCTGTGAAGGCAACTTCTGGAAATTTCAACTGAGCTTCTGCCATTGGACGGTTTCTACCTTCCTCTTGCCAGTAGTTAATCACTTCTGTTGCTTTATTAAGCAACTCAACACGATCCAGGTCAGTAATCCAATGTTTGGATTCTAATTCCTTTTTTAATTCTTCCCAGGCATCATTTCTGGGCCAAAAAAAGTACTTAGTCAAAGGACTGGTGCCTTTGCCTACAACTTGATCCACTGCGAGAGCAACGTTTTCGTCTAACCACAGAATTTTCAAAATAAACTTGGTCAATCACACCTCCGGGAATTTCCGGGCATTACTTAACTAGGATAGCGATCGCTTATTTTAACGCAATACCCTATCAAATGACCAAACAGTAATTGGATTGGGCTAGCATAAGGTGTAGTCGGCGTTAACAAAAGATGCTTATGACTGCTCAACTGCCCCAATCTCAAACAAAATCTGATTCAGATTTGTATGAGCAAGACTTTTACCTGTGGATTCAAACCACAGCAGAATTGCTCAAGCAAGGTCGGCTCACAGAACTGGATTTAGAGAATTTGATTGAAGAAATTGAAACAATGGGTAGGAGTGAAAAGAAAGCACTAAGAAGCAATTTGGAAGTGGTGCTAATGCACCTATTAAAGTATGAATATCAAGCCCAGAAGCGCTCTGGTAGTTGGCGAGCAACAATTCGTGAGCATCGCAAACGCCTCAGAGAAGCCCTAGAAGAAAGTCCTAGCCTCAAACCCTATTTCTCTGAGGTTTTTGGGCTGTGTTATGACAATGCTAGACTCTTAGCTGCTGATGAAACTGAATTGCATTTAGCTACCTTCCCCGAACAATCTCCCTTCACGCCAGAGCAAGCCCTCGACCCCGATTTTTTACCTGAGTCATAATCACACCCTGATTTAAAAGATTTTGCTGTTAATTTTGAATTTTGAATTCGGAGCGAAGCGACGTGACTGCCCAACTGCCCCAATCTCAAACAACATCTAGTTCAGATTTGTATGAGCAAGACTTTTACCTGTGGATTCAAACCACAGCAGAACTGCTCAAGCAAGGTCGGCTCACAGAACTGGATTTAGAGAATTTGATTGAAGAAATTGAAACAATGGGTAGGAGTGAAAAGCGGGCATTGGAGAGCAATCTGGAAGTGTTGCTGATGCATCTGCTCAAATATCAAATTCAAACTGAAAGGCGCTCAAAAAGTTGGCAGTACACAATTTTGGAACACCGCAGGCGAATCCAAAAGGCACTCAAGGAAAGTCCGAGTTTGAAGCCTCACTTTGATCAGGTTTTCGATGAAAGCTATGAAACTGCTAGACGACTGGCTGTCATTGAAACTGGATTAGCAATCGCTATCTTCCCAGAAAAATCTCTCTTCACGCCAGAGCAAACCCTCGACCCCGATTTTTTACCTGAGTCATGAGCGCATTATGATGATGTAAAACTCTTTTGCTTCTTACTCCATGACTCAACCAACTTCTGCAAAAGCGATCGTTGTTTTCGATATTGATGGCGTTGTGCGCGATGTTAGCGGTTCTTATCGCCGTGCGATCGCAGATACGGTAGAATATTTTACCACCCAAGCATATCGGCCAACCCCACTAGATATTGACCAGCTGAAGTCTGAAGGCGTGTGGAATAACGATTGGGAAGCATCGCAGGAATTAATTTACCGCTACTTTGAAACCCAAAAACAGAGCCGTGAGCAACTGCAACTAGATTACAGTGCGATCGTTGCTTTTTTTCAATCCCGTTACCGCGGCCCAGACCCAAATAATTTTACTGGGTATATCTGTAATGAACCCTTATTATTACAACCTAGCTATTTAGAACAACTTACCGAAGCGGGGATTGCTTGGGGATTTTTTAGCGGTGCGACTCGTGCTTCCGCTAACTACGTATTAGAAAAACGCCTGGGTTTGCAATCTCCGGTGTTGATTGCGATGGAAGATGCGCCAGGAAAACCTGACCCCACTGGGCTTTTCGCTACAGTTCGTGAGTTAGAAAATGGAATTGAGCAAAAATTAGCGAGCGTCTATGTGGGAGATACGGTAGCAGATATGTATACCGTCGAGAAAGCGCGGCGTTTAGATTCTTCTCGCCCTTGGATTGGTGTAGGGGTTTTACCGCCCCATGTACAGGAAACAGCAACGCGTAGTGATGCATACAGTAAGACACTAATAGCAGCAGGAGCAGCTGTAGTTTTTCGTAATGTGCAAGAATTAACCCCAAGGCAGATTCAAGAATTGGTGAGTTCATCTATTTAATCTGTGTTCTAAGATTAATCCAGCTATGCGTGGATGAATGACTAGCTGATAACGATCTTGCTCCAATTTATTGGGAGATAAATAAAAATGTCTGCACATAAACTGCCTAACGGCCCTCAAACTCACCCTTGGGTACAGACGTATCAATGGCTGACTAACCCATTGAAATACATGGAAGACTGTGCTAAAAGCTATGGTGATATGTTCACTCTCCGAATTGGCCCAGTTTTTACTCCTCAAGTCTTCATTAGCAATCCTCAAGCGATTCAGCAGATTTTTACCACAGATCCAAAACAGTTAGATTCTGGTACACCGGCAGGTTCAGGTTCGCCTTTATTGGGGCCAAATTCTTTACTATCCTTAGAAGGAAAACCTCACCAACGCCAGCGTAAACTGCTGACACCTCCTCTACATGGGGAAAGAATGCAGGCTTATGGTGATTTAATCTGTGAAATCACCCAGCAAGTAACTAGTGAGTGGCCAGTCGGAGAAACCTTTACAGTCTTGTCATCCATGCAAGAAATCTCCTTTCAGGTGATTTTGAAGGCTGTATTTGGTCTAAAGGACGGACTTCGTTATGAAAAACTCAAAGAAATCCTGATTGCGATCCTGAATCCAAAAAGACCTATTGTACGGGCAATATTGCTCATGTTCCCATTATTACGACAGGATTTAGGGCCTCGTAGTCCTTGGGGAAGTTATCTACGTTTGCGGCAGGAAATGGATGATCTGATCTATGCTGAAATTCAAGAGAGGCGATCGCTTGCTGATGAGTCTCGAAGTGATATTCTGTCTTTAATGATGGCGGCTCGTGATGAAGCAGGTGAGCCGATGACAGATTTGGAATTACGTGATGAGTTGATGACTTTGTTGGTTGCAGGCCATGAAACTACAGCCAGTTCTTTGGCATGAGCGCTGTACTGGATTCATCATCAGCCTGAAGTCTGGGAAAAACTGATGCAAGAACTGGATACTCTGGGTGAGAACAAAGACCCAAACGCCATTTTCCGATTACCTTATTTGAATGCAGTTTGTTCGGAAACAATGCGCCTGTATCCAGTGGCGATGTTGGGATTAAATCGATTGGTTAAATCACCTTTAGAAATTGCAGGCTACAAATTTGACCCTGGTACAATATTGGTTCCTTGTATTTATTTGAACCATCATCGAGAGGATTTATACCCTAATTCCAAGCAGTTTCAGCCAGATCGTTTTCTAGAACGCCAATTTACTCCATCTGAATATTTGCCCTTTGGTGGTGGTAATCGTCGCTGTATTGGGATGGCATTTGCCCTATTTGAGATGAAACTGGTATTGGCAACTGTATTATCTGATTGGCAAATAAAACTAGCTGATACAAAGCCAGTACTGCCGGTTCGGAAAAGCTTCCTGTTAGCACCAGGCGGTGGTGTACCAATGGTGGTAACTGGAAAGCGTCAGCAAAATCAGCGAGTTCTTGAGACTAACTTAGTGTAAAAAGTCTCAGAATCAGGTGGGAGCGATTGCTCCGCTTCCCCTTTTATTTACCTGTTAAATTACTGGATTTTCAAGAACTTATCCAAAGCTGTCACGAGGCTGGGAGGCCAACGGCGGATATTTTTTACCCAGTCGATATCTTTGTAGCGGCTATCAAGTCCATAAGCTGCTACCCAGTTACTTTCGGCTTCACCTTGTTCTCCATTTACCCAATATGCAGCTGTGAGGGCGGCACGCACATCAGCAAACTTGGAGTATTTACGGGCGATATTTCGCATCTCACGGATTGCTTGCTCTTTTTGACCGGTTTCATAAAGAGCGAGAGCGTAGTTAGCACGGGCGAAGGCAAAATTTGGGGCTATCTCATTAGATTTTTTGTAGTCTGCGATCGCATCTTCCCATTTTCCTAAACCTGTTTTGGCATTTCCCCGATTGTTATACGCCATCGCATCGTTAGGATCGAGTTCTAAGACATGATTATAATCTGCGATCGCATCTTCCCATTTTCCCATCCCTTCTAACGCCGCCCCCCGATTCAAATAAGGATCGGTAACATTCGGCGCTAGTTCTATCGCTTTGTTATAATCTGCGATCGCCTCTTGTAACTTATTCTGACTCACCCGCGAATTTCCCCGGTTACTCCACGCCCCGGCATTCGTGGGAAATTGCTCAATAATCTTTGTCCAGTAAGTTTCAGCCGTCGCAAAGTCACCTTGATTCGTCGCTGTAAAGGCTTGATTTGCCCACTCATCGCCTTGTTTTAACTGTTCTTGAGTAATGGGCGGTTGAGATTGTGCCATAACTGGTGTACCCCAGCCAAACAGAATTAACAAACTGAGAAAAATACTAATCAACTTAATCATCTAGGTTTACCTAATTTGTCATTTGTCATTTGTCATTTGTCATTGAGCAGAGGAATGGAGTTCAAAGGCTCATTAAAGGAGTTCAAAGACTCATTTACGAGTATCAATGCCCAATGCCCAATTTCCCATAATTACAATAATGACAACTGTTCATTAGGCGGCGTGAATCCCAAATGCTTATATGCTGCCTTAGTTGCCATCCTTCCACGATGAGTCCGAGTTAAATACCCAATTTGCATGAGGTAAGGTTCGTACACCTCTTCAATTGTTTGGGTATCTTCACCTGTGGCTGCTGCCATTGTTTCTAACCCCACTGGCCCGCCGTTAAATTGTTCAATGATCACACTCAGCATTTGGCGGTCTGTCCAATCTAAACCGCAGGGATCTACTTGGAATAGTTGCAATGCTTCAGATGCAATATTTTCATTAATCTCCCCAGATATTTTTACTTCCGCATAATCACGTACCCGTTTTAGTAGCCTATTAGCAATCCGTGGCGTTCCGCGTGAACGACGGGCAATTTCTGTGGCACCATCTTCTGTAATAGGGGTTTTGAGTAATTGAGCGGTTCGCAGTACAATTTGAGTCAGTTCGTCAACTTCGTAAAATCGGAGTTTTTGAATTAAACCGAAGCGATCGCGCAGTGGTGAAGTTAAAGCACCCACACGGGTTGTAGCACCCACTAAGGTAAACTTTGATAGCGGCAAACTTCTAATCCGAGCGCTGGAACCCTTACCAATGGTAATATCTAAGCGATAATCTTCCATTGCTGGATACAGAATTTCTTCCGTCATCCGCGAGAGGCGATGAATTTCATCCACAAATAAGATATCCCCTGGCTTCATGTTCACCAGTAGCCCAACAATATCTCGTGGACGTTCTAGGGCTGGCGCACTGGTAATTTTGTAATTTACCCCCATTTCCGATGCTAAAATCATTGCCATTGTGGTTTTGCCCAATCCTGGCGGCCCATACAGCAGCAAGTGATCCAGCACCTCACCACGAGACTTGGCTGCTTTGATGGCAATATCTAGCACATCCTTTAAATCTTTTTGTCCAATGTAATCGGCAAATCGGTGCGGCCGAATACCTTCTTCCTGTTGTTCTTGTTCATCAATAGCAGCTTCAGGCTTCAAAATATTTTCTGTGGATGGTACTTTCGCCGACTCCCGACGCTGCTTTGGTTCTCCGTTGGGTTCTGGAGGCTGTTTTTTCGAGGAGATTATCGCCATAATTCTTACAAGGTAGAGGTTACAGGGTAAAGGTTACAGGGAATGAGGTACAGGGTACAGTTACAGGGAATGGGGTACAGGGTAAAGGTTACAGGGTACAGATTATTCCCTATAACCTGTCACCTGTTACCTCTCCCCTAATCCCAATACCCGTGAAAATTTTCGTTTGGAAATACCCGCGCCAATTTAAAATTTAAATTCCGGTCAATTACCCAGAAGTACAAAAGTTATTATGTTATCTAAAAGAATCTTACCGTGCTTAGATGTGAAGGCGGGACGGGTTGTAAAAGGAGTTAACTTTGTCAATCTCCAAGATGCAGGCGATCCGGTAGAGTTGGCCAAGGTTTACAACGAAGCCGGTGCTGATGAGTTAGTATTTCTGGATATTACAGCTACTCATGAAGACCGAGCTACTATTTTAGATGTGGTCTACCGGACTGCCGAACAGGTCTTTATTCCATTAACTGTGGGTGGTGGCATTCAATCCTTAGAAAATGTTAAAGCTTTGTTACGAGCCGGCGCAGATAAGGTTAGTATTAATTCTGCGGCGGTACGTGATCCCGATTTGATTAATCGGGCAAGCGATCGCTTTGGTAATCAGTGCATAGTTGTTGCAATTGATGCTAGACGCAGAAATAACCCAGAAAATCCAGGTTGGGATGTGTATGTACGGGGTGGCAGGGAAAATACAGGCTTAGATGCTCTATTGTGGGCACAGGAAGTTGAGAAACGCGGTGCTGGAGAACTTCTAGTAACAAGTATGGATGCGGATGGAACCCAAGCCGGATATGACATCGAGATTACACGGGCTATTGCAAACGCTGTAGAAATTCCAGTCATTGCTTCTGGTGGTGCAGGTAATTGTGAACATATTTACACAGCTTTAACTGAAGGCAAAGCGGAAGCAGCACTATTGGCATCGCTATTACATTACGGGCAATTAAGCGTAGCAGAAATCAAAAATTATTTACGCGATCGCAATGTGCCAGTAAGAACATTATCTTGACCCACAAATCACCTGTTAATGACATCTATCTGAGGTTAGACACACTTCTTAAAAAGGGTGTTAATATTATTTTACAAGTATTAACAAATATTAAAAAATATGTTGCTTCCTATTTTACTTTTTGATGTAGCTTTGGTAGCGTGGTCGCTGCACTTAATGGAAAAAGCCTACGAGAGTAAAGAATTTTCCCTCATGTTGGCTGGTACATTGGTTGCCCTGGCTGCTGCTGCCATGTTAGTAGTTTACTTTTTGATGGGGCACTGTATGACCTACTTGTTGCAAGTGTCGTTGTGAGTGTCTAGTGGTAGAGGAGATATTTAAAATTTAGTTTTCACAAAAAGCTTGACAAAGTGCTAAAATTAAGTGATTATGTATAATGGATTTTAAGGGGTTATAGCGCAGTTGGTAGCGCACCTCAATGGCATTGAGGGGGTCAGCGGTTCGAATCCGCTTAGCTCCATTCTTAAGTCCCTAATCTTCTTAGTAAATTTGCGACAACAAGCACTAGTTGTCCATAAAGGTCACTTTATGCTTGTTGTTCTTAAAGGACAACTTATGCTTGTCATTGTCGCACAAAAGAGAGGGAGAGGAAGGGAAGGAAAAGCGTATAAGAAATGATTGCTCGATGGCTCGAAGCAAATTTTAAGTTAGCATTTGCCTAATTGGCATTGTATCTCTTGCAATGCTGTACGGACTTCTCTGTATCTTAAGTATCCTGGCATACTCATCTGTTCTGAAACGCGGGCTTCGGACGGATATACTCCCTGATTATGTAAACTTAGGGTAATTCGTCGAACTTCATCGCAAGACTGCTTTACATTTCTCAGAAGAATCGCCTTTCTATCGTTGAGGTATTTGGCAGAGATGGCATGACATAAATTTGGAAAATGCTTAAAAATAGTTCTTCTGTCGCATTCCAAACGCCTAGCAACCTCTTCCATTGATGGTGATGGGGAATCATTACTCTCAAGCACTGCTTCTAGATTTTGTTTTACTTTGTTAGCATCAAAAGACTTTGCGCTTGCCCTAGTCTGGGGTTTTGATTGAAGTGGTAGTAGTTGCACTGCTTGAAAAGAATTTGCAGATTTTACTCCTTGTATTAAGAAATCCAGTAGGGAGATTTTCAGACAGTAACAAATTTGTAAAAGAGCCTTGATTGAAGGTTGATTCTCACCTTTACACCAAACCCATACTGTATTTCTGGGTATCTGAAGCTGGCGAGCAAATGCAGCTACATTTCCCTCAGCAACTTGAGATACGTAACTGCATAATGCCTTAGCAATGCTGTCTTTTAATGGCAAAGGTGTCAAATATGGGGCTTTAGCAAGCAACTCACCTACACTTTGTGCGATCCATATTTCAAACTCTAAATCATGCTCTTCTAAATTTTGGTGAGGGCTTATTTGAGTGTCCAATGGCATTCCAAGCCAATTCAAGCATTTAGAGCAATATCCTGGCCGTGATCGCCAAGCCAAAACGTAATTTGTCTGATAGCAATGAGGACACTTTTGACTCAACTTTTGCTGGTGATACGGGCAAACTTTAACTACATCCAGCGACCAAAGTAAATGCTCAAAAACTAATTGACTAGTTGTGCGTCGTTCTTCATAACAACTTGGACACCAAGCCCTGATAGAACGAAGCAAATTCCTAGACGGGAGTAGTTCAGACCAAGTTAGCAATGTCAAAAACTGAAGATCATTGCGTAGAGTCAAGATTTGAAGAGCTTGACGCAAATCAGCAGCCATGATGCCCGTGCCATTAAGCGCTCCTGTAAAAGGATATATTTTGTGTAAATTATTACTTCCATATGTCTTATTAAAAACTGGGGTCAGTTCTCTTTCCATCAACACTCCCGGAGGTAAGCAATGAGCCTCAGCCAATCGAGTAACATAGCCTGTCAAGCTTTCTACCAAAGGTGTCCCGATACCGACAGGTTCTATGTGGTACAGATGGCTACGTGGTGGGATCAAAGGTAGTTTCAAGTTCCACAACTCATATTTAGTTAGCACATTTGCTCCTAAACTTTTTCACCTTGAATAAATTACACCTCAGCCACACTGTGTTTCAACACATATAGGTTTTATGATGCTGGTAGTTTCCCTAGACCTGACTTTTGAGAGTATGCGTAAAAAGTCATGCTGTTTCTCGGTTTTAGGACTTACCGTGAAAAATCACTATTTGTAACTAGTATTCCCCGAAGAATTACCTCATTTTTACCAGCCGAGTTCGCGCCGTACTTCGCATACTGCTTCAACAACATCTTTTTGGAGTATCGAACCAGGACTTTTTAAAAAAACTGAAATTCTGCTAGCAGTAGGTTCTATTTCTTCCGAATGAAGCTGAAACGCAACTTTCCGAACTTCCTGACGCAATTTTTCTACTCGTTTTGTTCGGCTTTCTTGGCGATAATTAGCGTATCGTGCTGAAATTGCACTGCATAGGTCTGGAAAATTTTTATCTAGGCTATGTACAGATTTTTTACCAAAACGCTTGGCAACCTCCTGCATAGATGGTGGTGGATACTCTTTAGCTGCAAGCAATTCTTCCAATAAACGCTGTAATTTTTCTAGCCTTTGAGCTTTTTCATACTCACTATGTCGCGTTGCTATAATTTTACACAAATCTGAAGAATAATAATACAAAACACTAGTTTTTTTATACCCAAGCCATTCAGCAATTTCTACTAGGGATGGTGGTGGGCTTTTAGTGAGTGCAGTTTCCAATGCGTGTAGTACTTCTGTCGATGTGTTTAATTGGTAAGTACCTTCCTTACTTGGTTTATTCTGATTTTGTGTGATTATCTTGCTAGAATCTACGTTAATTTCTTCTTTAGTAAGAAAATCGAGCAGCGATATTTCAAGTTGGAAACAAATTTGCAGAAGTGTGTCGATTGCTGGCAAGGTTTTTCCCACACACCATCTATGGGTTTGAGTTCTATTTATCCCTAGCTCTTTTGCAAATGCAGCTATGTTGCCATGTGCAAGGACATTGACATAACCAGAAAGCATTTCAGAAATTTTTTCTTTAGGTGGCGGAGATAAATATGGTGTAGCGGCTATTAAATCTCCAAGATTATTTGTAACCCATATTTGCCAATTTAGTTCATCTTCTGTCAGTTTTATACTATTTGGTGATTTAACATTTGGAGAAATGCCAAGCCACTCTCCGCATTTTGAACAACAACCTGGTCTTGAACGCCAAGTCAATAGCCTGTTTTCTTCGTGACAGTATGGGCACTCTGTACAGAGACGCTGATGATGATGCAGACAAATCGTAACTTCCTTTAGTGACCAAAGGAGTGGTTCATAGACTGTTTGTTCAGTTACACGCCAATTTTCGTAACAGCTTGAACACCAAGCTCTGGCAGAGCGGAACAAGTTCCTTGGAGGAATTATTTCTGCCCAATTGAGCATTGTTAGTAAACGCAAGTCATTACGTAGAGTTAATGATTCAAGGGTTTTAATTAGTTTTAAAGCCCAGCTACCCATTCCATTCAAAGCCTTTGTCTGACCAGGAAAAATTTTGTCTAGCCCTCCATCTTTACTCTTGAAGATATATCCTTCTTTGAGCAATGGTACAAGTTCACTCAAGACTAATATTCCCGTAGGTACACAATGCTCTTCAGCTAACCGGACAATGTAGCCTGTTAGGCTTTCTACCTCAGGCGTTCCGATACCAACTGGCTTTAAATTATAGAGGCGGCTGCGTGGAGGAATAGTTGGTTCTTGTAAATCACATAACCCAATTGCTTGAAGCTCATTGCTACTCATATTTATTGGCCTCCTAGCCGATCACGTTTAGGATTACGTTGGAATGGTTTTGTATTATTAGATTTAGAATTTTTTTTCTGTTCGATACTTTCTTTAGTTGACAATTTACCTTGCTCGTGAGTTTGGCCCTTCTCCAAACCTAAAATGATACGCAAGTTCCTGCTCCTATTTTCACTATCTCTAAGCTTGTTCTCACCATTAATTGCCTCTAAAGCCATTTCTTCACACTCAAAATCTTTATAGGCTGTTTCTTTTAGATGTTCGAGGCTTAGAGTGTTCGCTTGTTCAGAAAGAGCAAGATCATAGGCATCCGTTAGCCAATCTCTGAGAGTGCCAAAGTTGCCAATGCAGCGTTCGTAGCAAAACTGCCAGTATTTCTCTTTCAAAGGGGGAGCCTCCAGAAGTGGCATTCGGTATTGGAGATGCTCTAGTATCCTCTTGAACTCCTTAATATCTTCATCGAACTCAAGAGAATAGCGTGGAAAGTGAATAATCTTAGTACGTCGACTCAATTGTGGACTCAGTTCAAGGAAGTCAAGTAGTTGATAAGTGCCAAACCCAGTCCAAGGAACTTTGGTAATATTTACAGCCGACTTTACACAATCCATATGAGCTTGTAAAAGCTCTACTCCAGCCATCTTGCCAATATGCTGAAATTCATCTACTGCTAACGTATAAGGTTTACGATGAATTAAAGCATTCTCCATTGCTAGGCGGAGTGCATCTTCCGTTGTCCTTCTTGTATTAATAACAAGTTTCCCATCACTATCTCGACGAATACCATTGTCGTTATAGTTAATTTTTTGCTGAATTTCTGGTTCATCCACAGCTTTCAAGATAATTTCGTAGAAGCTTTTCCATCTAAAAGCCCCTTTCCCTGGTGCACGTGCTTCAACGCAAACAATAGGAATCCAACCGGGGTTTATTTTCATCTTTGCAATACTCTGTTCAATAATTTTTTTGTAGAGTAAGCGCACCAAGGTTGACTTACCAACACCAGATGGGCCAATCACTAAAATAATTGAGGCTCCCGCAGGTTCAAGAATAATACGGTGAGTTTTGTTAAAGACAGTCAGCAAATTCCGGTGCATAAATGTGACATCAGGCTTTTTGAAAAAGTTCATCCGCTCCTGGGGTGGCTGGTCAAGTAATTCACGTGGAAATCCATATTGAATAACCATTACCATTCCTCTAAAGGTTTAAAAGTTTCATCCAAATCTAAATCATCAACTTGTAGTTCAAAAGTTTCATCCAAATCTACATCACCAACTTCTGATTTAAATGTTTCTGTTGATTGCACTGTTAATGTTTCAGTCGCAATAGCAATAGGGGTGTCAATAGTAAGCAACCCATCTTTATCAGGCTCAATTAATTGGTCTTCAATCTGTGCATGAACTTGCTTCAGTTCTCTATCCTTCTGTCGCTGAACTTGTATAGCTTTTTTTGCTTGACGCCACGCTGGAGTAAGGGCAGCCTCTTCCATCTCGATGCGGCTAAAAAACTGAGCCAGTTTTTTGCCCGTAATATCATTAAATTGCTTATTCTGAAGCTGGTTAAGCTTTTTTAATTCCGCTGCTGCAATCATCAATTCTTTTTCTGAATGACCTTGAAGTTCTCGTAAATCACGCGAATGGCATTTAGTCCACTGACCATTGACATAGGCATAAGCCAGCGTGATGTCAAATGGGTCAAACTTGGCCTCTACTTTAGTGTTCCTAATCCGACTAAAGGAGGGATGCCAGTAGTAGAGGTAGTTAATTTTTATGCCCTCCTGAGTCACTTTTCTGCTGCCTTCTTGATCTTTGGGTGATGGCAGCGCTAAAAGCTTAAACTCCTCTTCTTTTGTAAACATATGCTCTCGAATACCGCCACGTGCTATTCCAATATTGAAAGCTTCGCGAGGACTCATCTTTAAAGCTGGGTGGGGGCAAGTGTCATAGACTTCATAGCAGTATTCACAGAAGTAGGTATATAGCTTAGTAAGCGTCCAAACGGCATGGTTTTTGGGATTCACCCCTTTTGTGACCTGCCGGACATTTTTCATAATTTGGGTATTGCCCATCAGGTTGTGCCAAAACTCCTTATCGGCTACTCCAAAGAAAGACTCAATTACTGAACCATATCTGGCCTTTGCTGCGGGTCTTTGCTTTTTGGTAATTCTGAAATAAGCAAGGAGAGCTTCAAAGTAAGTGCCTTTAAAATCAGGACCTCCGTCCATCACAATTATTTGAGGAAGCCGTCCGTATTTCTGGACGCAAATTCTCAAAGCTATCATGTCGGAGCGATAGCTTGGTGGATCAAAGGTCATATAGATTGCTAATATTCTTCGACTGTAAGCATCTATTAGCAGTGTCACCCAAGCCTTTCCCATATTGGCGATCTCATTTATATTGCTGTAATCAACACCAAGGTTCAACATAATTGAACTGAGGAGTTCAACATCCGCCTCCGTATGGTCTATATGACCAATTTCAAAGGGACGATCACCGTGGAGAGGTGTTTCTTCTCGATACAGATACCAGTAAAAAGGCTCCTCTTTATAGGCCGCGCGATCGCCCATGCGCTTTTTAATTTGTTCGTGAAGAGGACGATTTCTTACTGCTTGGCGATAGGATTCATTGCTGGGAGGTTTGTATCCCTTTTGATTACATATTTCTTTGAAAGATTCGTAGGCGTGACGGATACAAGGCTGCTTGATACTCTCGTAACTTTCTCCAATATGCTCCTCCATCAGCAATCGCATTTCTTCTGAAAGACCTTCTCTATACCAGCCTTTATTCTTATGTCTGGGGAACAGCCCAATAAAACCTCTTGTGTATATTTTTTCAGCTTTTCGGTAGCTGGCAATCCAACGTCTTTGAGTGCGATTTGGTTTTGTAGAGGAAGTCCCATTTAAAAATGGCTCAATAGCTTTGTAACGAGTATTGGCTTCTTTGAGGTCTTCTTTACTTGCCTTCTTTATTAATTCTTCAATTTCAGCATTAATAGTTGATTCTTCAAATACAGGGAGACCTGTTATCTTTCCTTTGTTAACTAATTCCTCAAAAGTTTCGTTAAGGAGGTCAATAAACTTTCCATCGTCTTTAAGGAGACCAATGGATTTATCACCTGTGTTAACAATTTGCCAGATAATCCCATCCCAGCAGATAGAGGTTCCAACGGTAATTTTAAGAGTACAAACATTGCTAGCAGCGACTGGAGCATAAATTTTTGACATCTGCATATGAGCAAATGCTTCCTCTTGATCAAAAAAGACTTCTACTTGTTCAGGCTGACCTAAAAAAGTAGTATAGAGGTCAACATAGACCCGATCTGTGGCAATTAGGATATTTAAGTGATCAACGCTTGCTTGTTCAATTCGATTGGTTATATTAGCTAAAGTGATTCCTGGCTGGGTTTTTACAAGGATGAGTACGGCAGAAGTTATTGCTTCATCCACTTCCAGTTGTTTATTTTGGAAATAATCTTCTAGCCAGACAAAGTTTCGTACAAATATCGAACTAATTTCAGCCGAGGAACGGACAGCGTAATAAAGACCAAATTGAGAAGCATATTCTTCAGCCGGCGGACAGCGCCATTTACCCTCATCATCGCGTTGCCAGCGATTCGGGCTATCTTGTACTAGTTTTAATAAATCCTTTTCTGTCTTGCACTCTTCCCAGCCCGCAAAGTTTTTTCGGATTACGAAAAAGTCAGGTGTATGACTGTGGTAATTTCGCCGTCCTTTTTTGCTTAGGTAATCCAGAAATATTGGCGGCGGCTGGTCGTAGAATTCAAGTACATCTTCGTCATGCTCCAGTTTGTAAATATGCGCTAACTCATTGCGATGAGACTCAAACTGTATAGTCACTCCCATTTTACGGCTGGGGTAACGACCAGCAACATTCTTTTTACCTCCACCTACCAGGCGTGATGGTTGGGATGAGCGAATTTGTTGTATGACATTTATGGTTAGCTCAGAAAGATTTAGACGGCGGCAGCGAAGTTCAAACTCATCTTGGGTGAGCATTGAAAACCTTATTAGTTTATTGTTTCAAAATTGTAGTTTTCTTAGTTAGTAAGTTTGTATGTATAAACTTATTAGCGCATCCATCCTGTTCCGGCAAATTAAATTCAGAGCCAAAGCTGTGATAAAGCTTTGGCAGGCATCATTAGATGTGCACGGTTTTGCTAGGAATGCAGTATTAGTTATGCGTCAGACTTACCATAATAAAAATTATATACAACTATTTTTATAACAAATCAACGTTTAATGTATTACAAATGAAACTTTTATTGGAATAATTTTTCTAAAATACCCATAAAGCTTATACAGAATGAATGGTTATGTAACATATTTCCCCGTTTTCCGTTAAAAAAACTTATTCTATTGACCTAATATATTTATTTTTATGAATATTTTCTTGAGTATCCGTTTACGGATACTTTATTTTTAATTAGCTGTAAATTTAGTCTATTTTCTATTTATAGATGTTTAACTTCTTAGCATCTAAATAAGATTTGTATATCCGTTTAACTATGATTTAAATGTTTAAATATTAGGTAATTTAAACGTAATAAACTTGGAATTACTATATATAGTTATTTAACAAGAATTCCGAATTTAGTCTTTTAATACATTTGTTCTGATGCTGACCACCCAAATCCTCAAAAGCCTCAATGTATAAGCGCTTTCCCATTCCCTTGCCGATTAACTCTAACAACGCCTTTATCCGTGCTTGGAAAAATCCTTCAAAATCGTCTCGTCGTAAAGTTTCTGGGTCTATGGCATGAGATCGCAATATTTCATCCAGCCTTTGTGGTGATACACCAGATATCTCAAGTTCTTGGAGGTAAATCGAAGGTGCTTTACTACCAATCTTTTTGTTTGTTTTGGCGCTCAAAGGGGTGCGGTTAATTAAGCAGTTATATTTTTTTGGATCGATGCCTTGCTTTCTGCACCAGGCGACGGGAAAAATATGATGGGAATCAATCTGTTCTTCAAAATAAAGCACATCATTGATTTCTTCACCTGTAATTAAATCAATGGCTCCAGATAGTCGCAGCAGTGCTGATAAACCTTGGTAAACTGCCCCATAACGCTTTCTTACGGTCAGCAATCGCTCTGGGGAGAAATTTGCTTCGCGAATTGTGGATGGGAGTGAACCCCCTTCTTGCAGCCACTGTGGTATTTCCACAACATCTCTTCCTGTGCGGGTTTCGTGCCAACCTGTATACATCTCACTGAACAGCCCACACCAAAACCAACGTTCCAACATGGAACGAGATTTAACAGAACGGGAACGTTCTCCTAAAATAGTCAAAATTGCCGCCAAGGCTACTAGTTGAATGGGATAAGCCAAATCTATTGCGTCAAAAATTTTCTGCCCATGCAGGAATCTGGCTGCTTCCTCAAATCCTGCGGTGACTTTATCAGCCCAGGTTGAGTATTCTGGGATGGAAAGTTTTAAAACATCTGCACGACCGCAGGAGACACCAGGCAATTTGTCTAGATTACCTCCTTTTTTTATTGCTTCCATCCTCCGCACATAGCCAGCGACTAAGGTTACAGCTTGTACAAAGTCAGTGTTACGGACTAAACGTAATACTTTAAATTGCTGAAAATGAGCTTCCCGCAGTTTCCAGTCGTCTCTAAGGCTGAAGTCATTGGCGCAGTAGCTAGAACTCATCAAGTCGAAGTAGTTGAGGTCACAACCGGAGGTGTTGGTATCTTCAAACACTTGGCAAACTGCTTCCTTGGGTAAGGAGTCACGTAGTTGGATTACTGGTATTTGATAATGCTCAAATTTTTTGAGTACTTCTAGTTCTAAAGTGTCGATGAGTTCGAGTTTTTGGGCATCATATTGCCAATATTTGGAATATTTACTTCTCCATTCCGAAAAGAAGAAGATTTTTGATAATGGAAATAGTCCGGCTTCATACTCATTTTCTGGGGTGGAACAGTCTATAATTTCTCCACCAAATGTTCGGAGTTGTTTTGATTCCGGGAAAGCGATAATGGCACTGCGGCGGTCGATGTTATGGTCAAGGGATTTGGCAATATCGAGGTAGTACCATTTTTTTATCAGCTTTTGGCTTTTTTGGTCTTTAATGACAACAGGTTGCTCTGACAGCAAAACCATGAATGAAGTGGTTAAACGTTGCTGACCGTCGAGAATTAACAGGCTGGGATTATCGTACTTTGGCTCTTTGACGTTATCGATGAGGCGAGGTTTAAATTGCACTTGCTGGTTACTTTGCTGAAGCATCATGACTGCGCCAATGGGGTATGCAAGCGAGATGCTGGCAAGTAGACGACGCACACGAGCATCATCCCAAACCCAATCTCGTTGAAAATCTGGCAGTTGAATACGTCCAGCTTTTATATCTTTTAAAATATCTAGTAAAGGATATTTAGTGATGTCAAATGTGCTGATAGAATGCATTTGCTGTTCTGAGGTTATTATTCTTTGCTCACATACTGCTGCTAGCGCAGATAAATTAGATTTATTTTGTGAATTACGAGCAATTTTAGGATGAGATAATGTCACTTGTTTTCACGGTAATGAATACAGATACAAGACACAATAAAGCGCCTCATACCGTGTCAGCAAGAGGTTTTATCACGAGTTACTCGTAAATCACGAACAGTTAGTTAGTAAGAAAGTTAGGTGGCAAAATTATTTGTTGGCTGATAACTAGTTGTTTAAATTGATTGAGTAAATCAGCCTGTCGCAGCAGGAAAGGAATGTAATGGGGTCGTCTGTCGAAGTTAGTTCCCCAGTCTTTGATGGTGTGAGGACTTAACCCTGTGGCTTGTGCCAGAGCATTGATACAAGCTTTGCGATAACCTCTGGCTGGGTCAATATCTACCCACTTACGACAGTATTCCATTGGCTCCAAAGGCAGCTGACGGATAGCATCAATCCTCTGCTCTTCTGGATTAGGGGAAAGTCTCACAAACATCTGGGGCTGGTAATGGATGGGCAAGTACCAGATGAAGGCTTGAGTAATTTGATGTTGGCTATTGCCTACTGTTAATTTGTTGATTCAAAAGTGAAGGCAACTGCTGTTGTACTCAAGCGGCAGTCTAATACAACAGTCTACAGATTAAGAAATCTCTGCCCACAATACTAGTCTTTTAGTCGGAAAATCCGATTAAATTATTTTTGCGGATAATCAGGGGGTAAGACGATTTTCCTGATCTGGTTCAGCATATCCGCCATTCTGAGGACGTGTAGAACATGATCTGGTCGCCTATCAAAGTTCGGGCCCCAGTCGTTAACTGTACGCGGACTTAAGCCTGTGGCCTCGGCTAGAGCCGTAACACAAGCTTTACGATAACCACGTTCGTCTGAAGGTACTTCAACCCATCGCCGACAGTATTCTAGAGGCTCCAAAGGTAGTCTACTGAGTACGTCGATTATATATTGGGTTGAAAGAGTAACGCTGTCTATCACCTTTTCTGGATGTGCTTGGAGTATAAGTCGGAGTTCACGACTATTGTATGAGATATTCTCAAAGATTATCTCAATTGAATGGCAGTTTAAGGATATGCAAGGGTGTAAGCAGCATCAGTAAGGTTATTGTCGGAGTGTCCTAATTATGGAGCGAGGTTTAATAAGGTTCCGGCTTTGTAGGTTGATGGTTGATGTCAGAGGTGTTTCACGGCATTTATGAAAATAATGAAATGCCAGAAACGAGCTTGATTTTAACATTTTTGGCCTAACCTCAAGGTTTCTGCAACTAAAGGTATTTCCGTAATATTGAAATAAAAAGCCCGGTAATTTGTACACCGGGTTGGAAGCATTGATTTCTACTAGCGTTAAAGGTACTTTTACATTACACTGCCTTGATTTTGGCTGACCCAATCATGCTCCATTTTTTGAGGCACCCATATAGCAATGACAGACACATTGTGAATATCTCGTTCCTCCGCTTCTACTTGAAGATTAAGTTTGTGGATTTGAATTGTTAACTTGTCTTTCACCACAATTTGTCTGTCACCTGGGTATTTATCTGGGTCTGTAGAATGCGATCTCCCCTGAAATAGGTTCAATCTACCTATGTTTTTACTTATAGTTCTTAAGCGTAGCTTACCTTTGTCCATGAGGTAGATATCACAGAGTTCATTTGGATTTTGTTCCAAGTAATGCTGCACCTGTAGCATCAGTCCAGTGAATCGCTGCGAATCGCTGGGATGGGTTGTACGGAACTTGACAATCAGTTGTTCAAAAGTATATGTCAGGGGAATATCACTTGCAAATAAATGCTTGTTAACTGATATTTTTCCGAAAATCTTTTCATTCAAGGCTGTTAACTGTGACCAAAATGTATTTACAACCTCTCGGTTTTTATTGATAGCATCTTCATCCGAGTCATGAGGATAGTTGGGTACATACCAGTCATCACTAAATCCACCCGTCATTAATGGCAAGTCTAATACATCGCCTCTAGTTGGTTTAAGAGCATTGTCCAGGAAAAATGCACGTTTCCACTCGAATAATGGCTTGCCTCTGTATATTTTCAACTGTTGGCGTATATTCTCTTCATGCTCTACATAGTTTATAAAAGCATCTTTTACATCCTGTTCCAAAAAAACACGACAGTACCCTAAATATGAGCGCTTGTATCCAAAAAAACGCGCTCTTTGCTGGAGAGTATCTGCATTTCCAACACCAGCGCCTCTGGGCATATACGTTACAGTCAGTCCTTCGACTGTAAAGCCTCGATCCATTGCTTGTCCACCGACGAGGATGTGAGCATATTCATTTTTCCAATCGATTGTCGGTGTCTTTCCTCCAGCTGTATTTACCTGTTGAATGTTTGTCTGATTAATCGCTCTTGGAAGAACATCAACAAGTTGGTCAAACAATGGTAGGTCACCTACAGTTCTTACTAAGTCTCGGTAGGCTTTATTAAAAGATGCCAGTAAGTCTATGCGAGCTGGATCATTTGCATCCTGTCCTAAAATTTTCTTCCATTGATTATTCATTTGTCTTACCCAATGAAAATATTCTCCATGAGGAGCAATTTTTTGTGACGGGTGAACCATCATTGAGCGATTACCTCTACCTTTATCCTTGATATAACCAGCCGCTACTCCCAAGTAAAAGAGCATCATGGCAAACAAGAACGTTTCAGGAGGATCGATAACTTGATTATCCTGAGTAGGAATTTCGGAACCTGGAATAGTTTTGATTAATATTGGATTATCTAAGAAAAACTCTTTGCCCCCGGAGTAGTCAGCACCAGGGGTCAGCGCCTCAGCAAAGTCTGGTGAAAGCACATCAACAATATTTATGAGCAAAGGAGCTTGTGGTGTTGCAGTATATTGTAAGAAAGAATGGTGAGGAAGCAGTTGTCGAAGCTCAATCAGGTGACGATAAATTGTACTCATCGCTCCTTGATTAACTTTGTTATTCAGTCCTGCTTGATCTGCTTCATCATCGATTATCAGTACAGGTACTCCTTCCAGATTCATATTACCAAGCAGGTTGTTCAAGTGTTGCAAGTGATCGCTCTGCTTCATCACTGTTAAGAGTGCTATTTGTCTCTCGTCTTCTGGCACTGAAGGGTCATGCCATGCGTCCAGAGTACTCTGTATATTTTGGCGTTTGTCCCCTCGTGGATTTTCAACATACTTCCATTTGCGATCACTGCGCGTATCCAAACGCAAATCTTTTTTCAGTCTGTCGTTGGACTGCTTCAATAGGTTTGTTTTGGTTCCTCCAATTACAATTACCATTCGGTAGCCATTATCACAGGCTAAAGCTGCGACTGTTGTAAAAGACATTGTTTTACCACTTTGTACATATCCAATGACCAATCCTGTCTTACTACCACGGAGCGATCCTGGTGGTACACATCGCTGTATTACTTCGATTGCCTCATTCTGTATCCTTGTTCGACTCTCTTCATCAGGAAGACCGAGGTGGTTAAGTAAAGCTTGTGTTTCTTCACCAATTACCGGGAACCATAATTTGCTTGAGTCATTTGTTTGAATAGTAATTTCCATCATCTCAAGTGTTTCAGAATTATTAGACATATCTTCACTTTCGTATACTACTAACGCTATACTATATTCTTTAGCGTGACTAGTATTCACTAGCGCTAGTTAAAATTATACTCGTATTTACCTGGAAACGGCAACATCAGGCATCATGAAAAAAATTCGTTGTAATTTAAAGGATCTGATGGAAAAAAAGGATCTGTCCCAGTACCAACTGGCAAAGGAAACAAGTCTGAGCATCAATGCCATTGGCAGGCTTTATAAAGAAGAGTTTGACCGAATTGACTGCAACACAGCTGAAGTTTTGTGCGACTACTTTGGCTGCGACTTATGTGAACTTTTTTCCCTAGAAGCAGTTTCTTCAAAACGAATGTCAGATTCGGAGTTTCGTAAGCGATATGCATCTGGAGAAAGGGATTTTCCTGGGGTAGACCTAAGTGAGGCTAATCTTAGTGGATTGTGCCTAACAGACTTAAATCTTACTGGGGCGATACTTCGTAAAATGATACTTCGTAATACAAATCTAACCAATACAAATTTAGATAAAGCGGACTTGAGAGAAACGGATTTAGAGGGGGCAATACTCAACAGAGCAACTCTGAGAGCCGCAAAGCTTGGTGAAGCTAATCTACAAGCAGCCAAGCTAACCTATGCAGAGCTAACTGATGCAGACCTTAGTGGAGCTTACCTGCAAAAAAGTGAGATAAGATGGGCAAACTTAAGTGGGGCAGTTTTAAAAGCAGCAAAGTTAAATAATGCACAAATATTAAGAGCGAATCTAAGGAAAGTAGATTTAACTGATGCCGAACTGAAGAAAGCTGATTTAAGGTGGGTAGACCTGCGTGAAGCAAAGTTAATTAATGCTAATCTCAGTGGTGCTGAACTAGAAGGAAATTGCTTAATAGATGCTGACATTAGCAGTGCCAACCTTAATGATGCAAACCTGACTCAAACTGACCTCAGTAGTGCCAACCTTAGTCATGCCGACCTTAAAAAAACTAACCTCAGCAGTACTAACCTCAACTATGCCAACTTAAGCTTAACTGATCTTAGCAGTGCCAACCTTTATGATACATACTTGGTGGGTGCTAATTTGACAGATTGTAACTTAGGTGGTTGCGACCTAAGTGGTATCAATTTGAGTAATGCTGACCTCAGTGGTGTAAATTTGAGGAGTGCTATTCTTAGGGGTGCTAACTTGAGTCGCGCTAAACTGAAATGTGCTGATCTTAAGTATGCTGACCTTTTTGGTATTGATCTCAGTGGTGTTGATTTAGATGATGCATATTTAGGGGGAGCAACAATGCCCGATGGTAGCATTCATGATGATGACATCATAAACATTTAAAATTTAGCTCACCAGCCTAGTTGCTATCTGCTGATAAATCCGATCTAACCGCACCGGAATCACTAGTTTACATTCAACTAAGGAAGCGATCGCTTTTTCTCGGTCATTTTTATAGATTTATCTTTCAAACCTTCTTCAACCATCTTTTTGGTCTCTATTGACCACATTTTACCAGACTGGTCTCCCATGAGAGACCAACGAATCCAACCTACAGAAGGTTTTTCAGGATTGTACCATCCTGGATCGTCCATGTCTGGTTTGAATTTCTCAAAAAAATCCACCATTGTATTGATATCTTCAAGGGTCAGAGGTTTTTGTTGTGCGATCGCTTCAGCTAAGGTCAAATTTTTACCACCACCGAACTTTTTATGTAATGCAAGTCCGCGTAGTGCTGGCATACTTGCTGCTGGTGGTACGATGAGTTCAATTTCTCTGACTTCACTTTCGGCAGTTAACAGAGATAAATGGAGCATTATAAGTTGAGCTTGAAAAAATAATGTATTCATTTTTCTTAACCGTAATTTTGGAGGTTTAAAGTAAGCGTTAAATTTCTAACCTCTAAACTACCAAATGCTAGAAAGTATAATTTTGTGCAAGCTGCTTTTAGGTTATGTCACGCTGATTCAGATGACAAGCCTATTCTGTCTTTGACAGGATATCTGAGGATGCTGCTTTCAAAAACCAAGAAGAAATTAAGTTACTACTTTTGGTCAACTAATGCCTAGTATTTCTACACTGGGTCAACTAATGCTTGTCAAGAGAATTTTTGCTGCGATCGCATTGACGAAAGAATAAGGATTTCAGAGTGCCTCTTGGACAACTACTGCTTGTCACCGTGGTCAACTAGTGCTTGTTGTCGCATTGAGAGGGTTAGGGAAATTTTTTATGAGTTTTATTTGCTGTCTACCTAGCCAGTCTCGAAAGTTGGAATGATAGGGACTGTAATGGATTTCTAAGGCGATTCGTTTTTGCTGTAAAAACTCTAGCCAATTTTCTAGCACTTCCTGAACTTCATATTCATCAGTAAGCTAACGCGCCTACATATTGCAATATTTTCCGTGTAGACCGTCATTAGTCATTAGTCATTGTTTGCCAAAGACAAAGGACAATTGACAAAGGACAACCTCACCAGTTGATGTGCAATCTTATTTGCGTAACAGCTTATCAATGATTTGTGCAATACCTCGGCTATTTCAAGTTCTAAACTCGACACTTGGCTTTCAGACCCTCAACTACGGCAATATTAACCTTGCAACCATATCAACAAATAGATGCTTGCACACTAAAGATAGCCATCTATGGTATAGAAATGTATAGAATCTTGTAAAGATATAAAATATAGTTGTTAAATGCACACATTTCTAGCTTCTTCCTCAATGCAGCTGTCTGTACCACCAAATCACTTTCAGTCAATGAAGATTGTCGCACTGGGGGACAGCTTAATTTATGGATTCGGCGACCCGGAAAAAGGAGGCTGGATCGAGCAACTACGGCGATGGTGGATGTTGCCGGATAGTGCCGGTCATGTTCTTTATAATTTAGGGGTAAGAGGCGATCGCACGCAACAAGTAGCGCAAAGGTTAGAAGTAGAATTTCGCCACCGGGGTGAACTGCGAAATCGTGTCCCCGACTTGATTATTTTATCTGTAGGTGTGAATGACTCAGCGCGGTTAGCACGTCCCGATGGTCGCAGTTATACAGATTTTACATTGTTTGAAAAAGAAATTGCTTCTCTGCTAGATTTAGCACAGCAACTCTGTCCTGTGTTATTTGTGGGCATGGTGCCAGTAGATGAAGCCAAGATGCCATTTTTAGATTGTTTTTACTATAATCATATCGATCAGTACCGCTACAAAGAAGCAACTCGACTTGCTTGTACCAAACGGCAGATTCCCTATTTAGATATTTTTGAGCAATGGATGGAACGCGGTGAAAATTGGCGGCTCAAACGCTTGAGTGAAGACGGTCTTCATCCCAATACACTCGGTTATCAAGCTTTGTTAGAAGATGTGATAAATTGGGATGCGATACATTCAGTAGGCTTTGCCAATGCAGCTTACCATTCTCAATTTAATTATCATCTTAAACAATCCTAATTAATATAGATATGTTGGTGCTTTGAAATTAGCCAAGATTGTCATATTTGCCATCTTCGCAAAAGCACCACAATCTCCCTAATTTTTTAATGAAGCGAGTCAAAATCTATCTATAAAAACCCTAATTTCTCTATATTATTCATTACTCCTAACTCATTACTCCTAACTCATTACTCCTAACTCAGCACTCCTATGACACCAACTTTATTTGGTCGTTGGCAAACTCGATTATTATTACTTGCAACTGTGGGTGTACTTGTATCTTTGCCTTTTGCAATGGGTTGGATTGGCCCTGGTGCTAACTCAGTTTATTTTTGGATACTTCTTTATGTAGCCATATTTGGCTTAGGTTGGGATGTGCTTTATAACTATCTCCAAAAATCCCGATGGGACAGGGATTGGCCCGCAGCTTATCAACTCTTAGCTGGTATATGGGAATTAGTATTTGTGTTCTGTGGAGTAAAACTATTTGGCTTTTTACCAATACCTTTACCGAAAGAAGAATTACCGTTAACAGTTTTTCTACTGCACTATAGCATCGTGTGGCTAGCAGTTTTTATTAGTTCACAAAGCCTAATGCGAATTATTTTCCTTCGTTGGCGTTTTCGGGGTGGTGAGTGGTTGTAAATTGCATAGGGTCTTGTAGAGAAGGAATAAGAGTTTTAGAGAGTTATTGCATAAATGTTATTGTTATGCAAATACATCGGTTTGTAAAAATTAACTAATACAGCGTTTTTCAGGTAAATGAAGTACACAGATAGGGGCACAGTACTGCTGTGCCCTTAAAATCATCTGTACCTTATAAAGTTGCAATTTGCTGTATGTGGCGGTTTCAGTTTGGATGCAATATGTTGTATTGATACAAAGTTGTATCCGTTTTTACGAACAATAGGGCAGTTGCTATCAAATTAAAAGCAGCTATCTTAATATTTCTAAAATTAGCACTTGTGCTGATGTAGTCATCTATGAGAAAAACAGGACAAGCTTTGGAGTCTGAAAAGATTTTTCAATGCAGAGACGCATATTAAGGAAGTGCAATGTCAAATTTTGATCTGGTTATTCAGCTATTTTTGCAACTTACAGTTATTCTAGTCACTTGTCGCATCGTCACGATTTTAGGACGGCGCTATCTTGGTCAAACCGATGTTGTTTGCGAAATGATTGCAGGTGTAATGCTAGGGCCATCACTTTTGGGATTGATTGCACCGGATTTTCAGCAATGGCTTTTTCCTAAACTTCCCATCATCACTGCTGTAGGACTCAAGATACCCAATCCATCCATGTCGATTCTATATGCTATCAGCCAGATTGGGTTAGTAATTTATATGTTTTTGATTGGTTTAGAGTTCAACACTAAACTCTTAAAACATCATATCAAAAGTGCAAGTCTGCTATCTGCGGCTGGAATTATTACTCCTTTTATTTTAGGAGCGATCGCATCTTTTTGGTTTTATCATAATGGCGATTTCTTTCAACCAAAGGTAATGCCTTGGTCAGCCGCTTTGTATCTGGGTGCGTCGATGACAATCACAGCATTTCCCATGTTAGCTCGCATTCTTTACGAACGCGGTCTTGCACAAACCCGCTTTGGGACTTTAGCTTTAGGTGCAGCATCGGTAGATGATGCAGTTGCTTGGTGTTTGCTAGCGATCGTCCTTGCTAGCGTGAAAAATTCTCTGAACATTGCCATATTAGCAATTGGTGGTGGCATTTGCTACGTGCTATTTGCAATTTTTCTTGGTCAACCTCTACTGAGAGCGTTCACACGGATGACAAAACGCGATGCAGGTGTGAACAGACAAACTTTGACTTTGATGTTGATAATTTTGATGTTTTGTGCATGGTTTACCGATATTACAGGCATCTATGCAATATTCGGTTCTTTCGTGCTGGGAGCAGTAACACCACGCGGAGAATTTGCCCAACAAATTCGCCAATATACTGAGTTTTTAACTACTTCTTTTTTGCTACCGATATTTTTTGTCTTCTCTGGACTGAACACTCAAATTGGATTGGTAAACACGCCTACTTTGTGGGGAATTACGCTGTTAATTATTGCGATCGCAATTCTTGGTAAAGGTGTCGCTTGTATGTTGGCTGCAAGGTTAGCCGGGGAAAATTGGCGTGAATCTGCAACTATTGGCGCTCTTATGAATGCTCGTGGTTTGATGGAGTTAATTATCCTTAATATTGGTCTTGAACAAGGTATAATTACCCCGACTTTATTCACTATAATGGTTATTATGGCAGTCATTACTACACTCATGGCATCACCACTAATTGCCTTTTTATTGCATGGTACAAGCTATGATAAGTCTTCTGCATAAGCAAAGACAAATATAAAATTAAGTACCAATTAACTGATATTAATTACATAGGAGTTGGGTAAAATTATCCGCTTAGACTCTAAGCTATAACGGCTAATTTGTTTGTGCCCGCTTTTAATTAATACTACGAAACCAATCTCAATTATCTATTTGTTTGTATCGGCAATTCGGCAGTTATTCTAAATTTATCTCCTAAAATCATCAAAATTCATTTTTCAACTATTCAAGTGCATCCTCTCAGTAATTGACATTACAACTAAGGGCAAATTAATCTTGGTTGTATCTAATCAACTTGCATTTTCAGACCCTTTAAAGATTCATCTTAGAGAAACCAGATAGTTAATTGTGAGGAAACCATGCACATAGTTATTCTCGTTCTGGTTGAAGTACTGATTATTATTGGACTTTCACGGTTAGTAGGGCTAGCATTCCGTTCTATTAAGCAACCTTTGGTAATTGGTGAGATTGTTGCCGGGATTATGCTTGGCCCATCTTTATTTGGTTTAGTTGCCCCCCATTTAGCAATTACCTTGTTTCCACCAGAAACTATTCCTTTTTTAAATGTTTTGTCTCAGGTGGGATTAATATTTTTCATGTTTCTGATTGGGCTAGAACTAAATCCAAAATATCTTAGTGGGCAATTAGAAGTAGCTGTTTTAACTTCTCATGTCAGCATTTTAGTGCCGTTTTCCTTGGGAACATTGCTAGCTGCGATCCTTTATCCCCTAGTTTCTAATGCAAGTGTATCCTTCACTGCCTTTGCCTTATTTTTGGGGGCGGCAATGTCGATTACGGCCTTTCCAGTGTTGGCGCGAATCATTACTGAAAACAATTTACAAGGAACGCGTTTAGGAACCTTGGCGCTAACTTGTGCAGCCGTAGACGATGTAACAGCTTGGTGTCTCTTGGCAGTAGCGATCGCAGTTGCTCGAACTGGTGACTTTGCTGGTGCGATACCCACAATTATCGCCAGCATAGTTTACATCGGCTTGATGTTGACGGCGGGACGTTGGTTCCTGCAACGCCTTGCCAGACACTATCTTCGTGCGGGACGACTCAGCCAATTGCTGCTAGCTGGGATTTATATGGCTGTGGTTGCGTCGGCATTAATTACCGAACTAATTGGTATTCACTTAATTTTTGGGGCATTTTTACTGGGAGCAGCAATGCCCAAAAATGAAGATTTAGTCCGGGAATTGGCAATAAAAACCGAAGATTTTGTTTTGATATTCTTGCTGCCGATATTTTTTGCCTACAGTGGCTTAAAGACACAGATTGGTTTGCTCAACCGTCCAGAATTGTGGCTTTTGTGTGCGTTAGTTTTAGGAGTTGCGATCGCAGGCAAATATGTTGGCACTTATGTCGCAGCCCGTGTCAGTGGCATTAGTAAACGGGAAGCCTCGGCACTCGGTTGGTTAATGAATACTCGCGGCTTGACCGAACTGATAGTACTAAACATTGGTCTAGAGTTAGGGGTAATTTCCCCTTTAATATTTACCATGCTGGTAATTATGGCATTGGTAACTACATTCATGACCTCGCCATTGCTGGAATGGACATATCCGAAGAAGCTGATCAGGTTAGATATGGTGGAACCGGAGTTGGAAGCAGAAACAGTTCTAGATACTTCTGCTGGAGATGAAACTTACCCTCATCCTTTCCGAATTTTGGTGCCAGTGGCTAATCCAAGTACCCAAAAAGGTTTAGTACAGTTGGCAGTAGCCTTGGCACAGCCCGCCGTCGGTGTCGCTCTCAATTACCGATATCCTGCCGTTGTTAACCCCCTTAGCCTGATTGAATTTCAAGAAGATTATGCCTTTGAAAGTACCCCAGTTGAAGCAGACCGATTAATCGCCCAGCGCCGCCAGCAACTAGAAGAATTAATTAATACTCTCGAACCGTCAGAAACTCGTTCTTGTGTGCATCCTATCGTTCGCATATCCAGCAACGTTGCCCGCGAAACAGCACAGATTGCCACATTAGAACAAGTTGATCTAATTCTTGTAGGCTGGCATCGGCCAGCTTTTAGTAGTAATCGTTTAGGTGGACGAGTCGGACAAATACTTACCACCGCCCCAGTAGATGTAGCAGTATTTGTAGACAAAGGCAAAGAGCGATTAGAAAGTCTACTTGTACCTTATTCTGCAAATATTCATGATGATTTAGCACTAATACTAGCTTTAAGACTGCTAATCAATCGTGAGACTTGTATGTTGCAAATATTACAGATAGCAGCAAATCACACTAGAGAAGAATTGAGTTACGAACTGCACACGATGATGGAGCAGTTGCCCACCAGTGTACGCGATCGCATTCAAATTAAAATTGTCGAAGCCCCAGAACCAATCCAAGCTGTAATTCAAGCCTCAGAAGGTGTTGACTTAACTATTGCTGGCACCAGCCGCACTTGGGGTATCGAACGCCAAACCTTGGGAAGATATACAGATCAATTAGCTATCCAATGTCGTTCTTCCCTGTTGATTACCCGCCGCTACAGTCAAGTTACCGCTCACCTTGCCTCTATGCTGCCTGAAGTTAGTAGTCAAGAGCCAACATTGAGGAATTGAAATTATGAATCATTTCAAGTTCAAATCTTTGGCTTTTTACGGAGTAACAATACTTTCAGTACTAGTGTTGTTTAAAACTGTAAGCGTTTACGGGGAAAACAATCTTAAGGCTCCTCCACCAGTGAACGGTAGGTATCGTCTAACCCTGTCAGAGAATTTGCCGAACTGTGAAAAATCGGATACTCTAACGTTAAACATTCAGCAGTCGGGTATTTACTTAAATGCCTCTGTATTACCGGCAAATGCTAACGCCGATACTGACGAAAAGCACTCTCTGGCAGGCATCTTCAGAAATCAACAGTTAAATTTATCTGGAAAAGTTGGTAGATCAATCCTTTGTAATATTCCTCGCCCTCAAAACGATCCTCTGAAGTCAGTCACAATTCAAATGCAACTTGTGGATAAAGTTAATATGACGGGTCAATTAAGCGTAAATGGCATTCCACAAACTCTAAAATTTACTGCTGTGCCCGAAAAAGCTAATTGAATTTGGGGGTGGGTAGAGACGCGATTAATCGCGTCTAGGGATTTAAAGCGCGAAGTAAACAGCAATGTGAGCGCATTGTATGGGTTTTATGGAGCAGATAAAAAGAATGGATCAGGGACTAAAGACTAGGCAATTTTGCCAATGGCGCAGGCAGCTATTTAACATCAGTCTATTAGGCTTTTGTGCAGCGATCGCCCTTGAAACTTGTACTACTGCTGCTACACCAGTAGCAAAGCTAGATAATTGGCGTTTTTCCCCAAAAACACAGCAACTCGAAATCAACCTTTCAGCAGGCACAACCCCCCGTTATTTCTACTTAGCCCAACCCTCTCGGCTTGTTGTAGATTTACCGAATACCAAGTTGGGCAAAGTTACCACACAACAAAATTATTCTGGAGCAATCAAAAGCATTCGCGTTTCTCAACTGAATGCAAATGACACACGCATTGTCTTAGATTTAGCGCCAGGGACTACTTTTAATCCTAAACAGGTACAACTACAACCAGTTTCCCGAAAAAACTCCACTCGCTGGGTATTACGTCCCGTTAGTTCTGGTAAAACTACTGCCGCGAAACCAGGAAACTCTGCACCTTCACCCAAGAAACAACCTCAAACACCGTATAAGTCACAGCCGCCTAGTAACCTACCCGTAACCACTACTAATCTACAAGCGCCCTTACTCACAGTTCCGCCTATATCAAATGACCTGCCCACAACAATTACTAATAACTCAGGGCAGCCTTTTGTTACCGTACCTCCCCTAAATCCGAATACATCCTCTCAACAACCTGCTTTGATTCTTCCCCCTCCTTCTTTCCCAAATCAACCCGGTAACTTAAATAGCATTCCTCCTTCTGTTACGTCAGAATTTCCAGTTCCAACAATCCCCAATGCTTCCAATCCCCAGGTAATCGAGTTTGGTCAACCTTTACCCAAAACTAAATAAAAATTGGGCATTGGGCATGGAAAATTGAACCAATGCCCAATGCCCTAGTAATTTTGTGCTTCTAGCTATTACTGTCCTCCAACTAACTCCTTCACCTTGTTGATAATGCTCACTGGATCGATACCTTGATATGGGTACTGTTCCCACAAACCACCGCAACCTTCTTTATGAGTTCCAAGATGAGCATATTTGGGAGTCAACCCGCGCTCTAGCAGCCAAGAACCAAAACGACTACCTAAGCCTGTCCGCCGGTTGAAGGCTTCTACTACAAGGACAAAAGGAGCATTACCAACTTTGGTAATCATTTCTTCATCAATAACGTTTAAAGTTGGTTTGTTAATTAAACCAACGTCTAACCCGTCTTGCTTAAGACGCTCTACAGCATCAACGGCACGGTAGAGAGCATCGCCAAAACTGATAATATAACCTTGCGTTCCCTCTCGTACAACCTCATCTTTACCGGGAACAAATTTGTACCCACTTCCAAATAAGTCATTGCCGTTGCTGTCCTGAATATTGGGGACTTTGGAACGGGTGGAGAAAATAAACCGCAGTCCAGGCTCAAAGAATATAGCTTCTACACAAGCTGTCATTTGATTAACATCTGCTGGGAAGTACAGCTGTGTTTCGTAGCCATCATCCAAGCCGTTGTCGGCAAACATATTGTTCAAACCGAAATGGCAGGTGTTATCTGCCATGTCATCTATACCCGCATGAGAAAAGTGGCACAGAACATTGGAATAGTTCAGCCGTGCCATTGTGATTTCTGAGATACACATTTCTAAGAAGGCACTGAAGGTGGCAAAAATACCTTGCTTGCCCTTCTCCATCCCAAATCCAGCCGCAGCAGAGAAGTTGCTCCGTTCCATGATGCCGGAGGGAATAAATATTTCCGGGTATGTATCGTGAATTTTCTTCAAACCGCAGGAGCCTTCTAAGTCACTATCAATGACCTTGACTTTTTCTTTACGCTCCGCCTCACTCATGCGACTGAGGACACCCACCACGGCTTCACCAAACACATTGCGGTTAGCGCCCCATTTGTCGCTGGAACCCAAAAATGTATATGTTTGTTTGGGTTTCTCAATACTCTTCAGGTATTCGACAGCCGCAGTTTGTCCACGAGATTCTAGATATTTAACTGCTAAATCTACAGGAATTACATCATGACCATGAGTGGAGCCTTCTAAGCCTTCAATACCAGGGCACATCGGGCGTTTATTGATAATAGCGATCGCACCGGGAGTATTCACAGCTTCACAAAGGCGACGGTATAAATCGTCTAAGTCTTCTCCGTTTCCCTGAAGTACTTTCAAACCGTTCCCTTCTAAGGTTTTGGCGACACTAAAACCAGGTAAATATTTAGAAGGATGTCCAGCGATCGTTACATCATTGTCATCAATGATCAGCTTGACGTTAAGATGTTGAGCAACAGCCAAGCGAGCAGCTTCAGCATCGTTTCCTTCTTGCTGCGATCCATCAGAACCGAGACAGAAAACAGCCTTGCCTGGATTTGCCATTGCCACACCATTGATGTAAGGCCAAACATGGCCCAGGCGGCCAGAACTAAATTTCACACCAGGAGTTAGCCCTAATTCGGGGTGTCCCGGTAAATGGGAATGTGCTTGCCGATAATGTAAAAGTTGCTCGGCAGGTAAGTCACCATGCAACGTTGCCATTAAATATTGGGTAGCGACTCGATGTCCTGCTTCATCAAAGAAAATCGGTACAAATTGCTCTGATGCCCCCCGGAAAAAGGCATCAAGGATCATCACCTCTGGCACTGTATCATAAGGCCCACCAGTATGGCCACCCACTCCACTAGCAGCGCCAGTTGCTGTAAAAAAGACGATCGCATCCCGGCAGAGTTGAATATTCGCTTTGAGAGTCTCTCGCTGTTCATCTGTAAGGCTCGAATTTGCTGGATTTAGCGCTAAAAATTGGTAAGCAGCAAGATCGATTGGAAATTGGGTATTAATAATAGTCATGGTTTATTGATTGAATAAAAAACAATTTGAACAGATGGGACGCGCGATCGCACTACAAAAAAATTGTTAAAACCCCCATTGGGCAACAATTATCCAAGTTCAAGCCAACCACTTGGAACCACAATGGTTCCGAGTGATTTCATCAAATGCCAAAATCAATACATTCGATTGTGCATGAATGCGCTTGAATTCAATTGAAGTTACGGATTACCGTACAAAAACTTGCATATCAATAAGTATAAACTCACAAACGTGCAATTTCAAGGTCAAAAACGCATTTTCAGGAAAATTAATTATGCTAACTGCTGAACGACGACAATTTATCTTAGAAATTCTGCGTCGTGATAAAAAGGTACTTTCGACAGAACTTAGTGCTGTTCTGAAGGTTTCTGAGGATACGATTCGCCGGGACTTGCGAGAACTGGCAGAAACTGGGCTATTGCAACGCGTTCATGGGGGAGCGCTTCTCAAATCTCCAGCCACCGCTAGTTATGCCGATCGCCAAAAGCAAGCGCCAAAAGAAAAGGAAGCGATCGCTCGGACAGCAGCAAAATTAGTTTGTACGGGACAGGTGGTGATTTTAGATGGAGGTACAACAACTCTCCAAGTAACCCGTCATTTGCCTCTAGATTTGCACGCAACAGTGATCACAAATAGTCCGCCAATAGCCGTTGCTTTAGCAGAACATCCCCATATAGAGGTTGTGATGTTAGGTGGACAACTTTACAAAAAAGCCTTGGTGAATGTGGGTACTGTCACGATTGAGACTTTACGGATGATTCGTGCAGATTTGTGCATGTTGGGGGTTTGCAGTTTACATCCAGAAGTTGGGATTAGTGTACCTAACCTCGACGAAGCGCACGTCAAACGAGCCATGATTGCTGGCTCGGCTGAAGTAGTCGGATTAGTCACAGCAGAAAAATTAGACACGGCTGCTCCTTATCTAGTGGAGTCTATTCATGCTCTGACTTACCTAGTAACAGCACCTACGGTATCTAATAATATGCTGAGTGCCTACAAAGCTTTAGGTTTGACAATTATACGTGATGAGTACGAGTGATCTGATTTTGAAGATGCGATCGCTGGGGATTGGGGAAGGGAATAGGGTACAGGTTAGAGGGTACAGATTATTCCCTGTTACCTGTCACCTGTCACCTCTTCCCTAACCCCAATCCCCAAATCTAAAATCTATCTGTTTCTTGAGGTGTTCCAACTGCTCCCGGTTGAGCCGTAAAGAAGTTTTGAGCAGCTTCATTCTGATATATACACCTAATATCAGGTTGGCCACTGTCCAAGTTACCTGTGAAGCCAAAGGTATTCAGACGATTTTTGCAATCTCTTACCTGATCCGATGTCACTAGCTTACGTTGCTCTAAAAGCGCCCAGTTATTTTGTCGGATCACACATCCAGGACGCATACTCGGCTGGGCAACATAAACATTAAAAGGGTTGAGAGTAACGAACAGTCTAGCGTCCATCACCATCGCGCTAGCTCCGTACTGCACACAAATTTCCGGGTTTGGTGCTTTGGTGTCAATGAATTCACGGGAAGCCACATTTGATGGGGCTAACGTGGTTGTAGAACTAAAAGCAATGCCAATCCCAATTCCTAAAATCAACACCCCTCCCATAATTGCGATGGTGAAGAGGTTAAACATAGGGGATTGGAAAATAGAGGGTTTAGAAGTAGTAGCCGATCTACCAGTGGGTTTACGTCTCATTGTTGCTTAATCACCTTCACGTCGATTTTGCAGGGAGTTGTCTCAAGTTTTCTCTCTCTTTTCAGTATGCCTAGTCTTGACTGTAATTGGCTGCAATTTTCTGTACGATATACTTTTTAAACAATAAAAATAGCAACTTATCTAGATAACTTACTCTGCATTAATAAATAAAGGCTGTTAATAAGCGGCTCTCTTTGAAAATATGGCTATAATAACTATTTAGAATTCATATTACCGGGGATGATGGCGCTCTCGTCGATGCCAATATTTACCCTTATTCCAGTTTCTTTGGTACAGGATACCAATTTTGCTAGTGATTGCGATCGCACTTTCTCTGTAGTGTGGTTATAAATTCGCTCACCAGCAGGATTAAAACTTTAATTACAACCTCTGTTTTAACTGTTGAATTTTCTGTAAAACTTTTTCTCGATGCTGCGTCAACTTTATCCATCGGGGTAGGCGGCTGGCAAGACTGCCATTGTGCCAGCCTAACGTGTCATCAGGCAAACGTTCTCGCAACCTTGATTGAACATAGCTTTCCAAGAAGTTCAAATGTGCTTCATTATACGCCCATAGCACCTGACCACAACAGGAAGTTTGTAACCACAGAGGCAAGCCAAAAAAATGGTCTAATATTTCATAGCTAGAATTTCTTTCAGCCTTGGAATTGTTTTGCCATAACAGCAATACGGCTTTTCGCTGCCCATCCTTTGGCTGTTTTTTTGTATAGCTACAGTGCTGACAGATAATTCTTTTGATTGAACTGGGATTTGATTGTTCAGAGTTTACAGTCAATATTTTGGCACTGCGATTGCATTGTGGGCAGCGAACTAAAATTTCTTCCTCAAAATCAGAAAGCCTTTTGCTGTAGTCTCTAAATCTTACAACCATTCCAGATGACCACTTCTACCGTTTCTGCAACAATTTCCAGAAAGTTGATTCACCCCACGACAAAACCTGACGTACCCTTCATCAGATGGGCGTTAAGCAAATTCGTCTAGATACAGCATTTATTTACCAGACTTCCCACCGATTATTTGCATCTTGTGCTTTTCGATTCAGCATTATTGAAATGCTGATTGGATTGAGTCATCAGTCATTAGTTATAAGCAAATGACTAATGACTAATGACAAAGGACTAACTAGCTAACAGAGTTTTTTCTAGAGAAGTCCAACGGAAGGCGCGATCGCCACCTCTCTCAATTACTACTTTCACTCGTGGTTCTAGCTGAGGCAAATTCGTTAAATACTCAAGTTCCTCATTGGAAAGAATATGCCCTTCAATAATCCACAAAACCAGCCCCTTTGACTTTGGTGGTAGCTGTTCTAGATGAGAATTGAGAATTGGTGGCAAATAGTACACCTGACCTACTGCCGCACCGCTACCAGTGCTTTTTTTTCCAAGATGAGGAGGTCTGACTCCATGAATTCTTGTGAGATAGGCAGCTACGTCGCCTAGTCCCTTGGCAGTAATGTGGAGGGTGGTATATCCAGCAGCGCGTAGTCGGCGCTGATATCTACCTTCATAACCCCCTTCCAGAGGTACATACACTCCAAGAGCGCCAAATTTTTCCAGATCGCGGATTAAACCGTTGCCAGTGGTAATTAGTGCCATAGATTTTCGTCGTATCCCACTTAGATATCTCTATTATTTACCCTGAACTGATAGATTAAAAGCATTTTCTTCGGGAATTGGGAATGGGGCATTGGGAATTGGGAAGAGGACTTGGGGACAAGGAGAAAGACTTGTTTCAAGTTCTCACCTCTTGTCCCCTTGTCCCCTGCTCCCCTTGTCCCCTGCTCCCCTTGTCCCCTACTCCCCTTGTCCCCTACTCCCCCTGCCTCCCCTACTCCCTAAAAATAACTCTATAAATTACTGGACAAACATAAATAAATAATTTATATTATTAGATTGTGACCAAACACGCAAATTAGATAAACTTTTTACTGTCATTCTGAGGTAGTGTTAGCATTAAAAGCTGATAATTTAATCCAAATTGGATAATATAACTCAGATTGATCATAGACTGGTAAACTAAGAAAGCTTTCAGGTCAACATTGGAGCTTATGGATGAACAATCAAAGCCAATCCTAAGCTCCAGAGTGAATTTGCTCCCGTGCCTCTGAAAAAGCAGGCGAAATCTTAAACAATAGTTTAAGGTATTTAAGGAAGTAAAACTGAGCAGCAATGTTAGTTTCATGGCATTACGTCAGTCTCAGTTAACGGATACTGGGCGGTAAAGACCGCTTAAGTCCAACTGCAACACGGCAGTAGCCAAACTCCGGGAAACCGTCATTAGGGCGTATACCAATCGGAAAACCCGCCGACAGCGCTGCCTCCAGAAAGTGCCAGAGCAATTGCTTGGACGAAAGCATTGCTGCACACAGCTTGAAGCTGTAGCGCCTTGCATTGATTCCAGAAGTTACTCCTTCCCAAACGGAAGAGAATTGTAGCTGTTCTGGTGATCTATTGAGTGAAGCTAAACAGATTCACCAAGCAGTACGGACACGGTTTGTTGTGTCCCAAAGTATTGGACTGGTTTACTGAAACCATTCCAAATTTCGCAGGCTAACTCAGCCTAAACTGATGCGTACAAAGCGTGTCCTCTAGAGTCCAATTCCAAGGTCAGCAAGTAGAAAGGAGAACCAGTTACTGTGTCTGTAGGTATTCTCGGCACCAAGCTGGGCATGACCCAAATATTTGACGAAGCAGGAGTAGCTATTCCTGTGACTGTCATTCAAGCAGGGCCATGCACTGTTACACAAGTTAAAACGAAACAAACCGACGGTTACTTTGCCATCCAAGTTGGTTTTGGCGAAGTTAAACCAAAGGCACTAAACAGACCACTACTGGGTCATTTGGCTAAATCATCTGCCCCAGCATTGCGTCACCTAAATGAATATCACACTGATAGTTCTAGTGATTATGCTTTAGGTCAACAGATTAAAGCAGATATTTTTAGTGCGGGTCAAATTGTCGATGTAGTCGGCACAAGCATCGGTCGCGGTTTTGCAGGAAACCAGAAGCGCAACAACTTTGGTCGTGGGCCCATGTCACACGGTTCCAAAAACCACAGAGCGCCAGGTTCTATTGGTGCTGGTACAACACCAGGTCGTGTCTATCCAGGTAAGCGGATGGCAGGGCGTTTAGGTGGTAAACGCATCACAATCCGTAAGCTGACCATAGTGCGAGTTGATGCAGAACGCAATTTATTGCTAATCAAGGGAGCAATTCCTGGTAAACCAGGCGCTCTAGTAAGTGTTGTACCTGCAAAAGTAGTGGGATAGTCAAAAGTCATTAGTCAACAGTCATTAGTCAAAAGTCATTGGCTAAAGACAAATGGCAAAAGACCAATGACAAATGACAAGAGACAAAGGACAAATAACAAAGATGGTTGAAAGCGTAGTTAAAAATTGGCAAGGAGAACAGGTCGGCGAGACGACCTTCGAGTTGCGCGTTGCCAAAGAAGAAACAGCGTCTCATATCGTACACCGCGCCTTAGTACGGCAATTGACTAATGCTCGTCAAGGAAATGCCAGCACAAAAACTCGTGCTGAAGTCAGAGGCGGTGGCCGTAAACCTTGGCGACAAAAAGGTACTGGTCGCGCTCGTGCAGGGTCTATTCGTTCACCATTGTGGCGTGGTGGTGGTGTGATCTTTGGGCCAAAGCCTAGAGACTTTGACCTGAAGTTGAACCGCAAAGAGCGACGTTTAGCACTGCGGACAGCATTTGTCGGTCGTATTGACGACTTGATCGTAGTAGAAGAATTTAGCACCGAACTATCTCGCCCGAAGACTAAAGACTTAGTGGCAGCACTTGCCCGTTGGGGAGTAGTACCAGAAAGCAAGGCACTGTTAATTTTGTCTGAAATTGCGGATACAGATAATGTTTATTTATCAGCCCGCAACATTGAAAATTTAAAACTAATTGCAGCCGACCAGTTAAATGTTTTTGATTTACTGCACGCTGACAAAATTGTAGTTACGGCATCAGCCCTAGAAAAAATTCAGGAGGTCTACAGTGCCTAGCTTTGACCCCCGCGACCTTGCCGACTTAGTACGTCGCCCAATAGTCACCGAGAAGGCGACTATCTTGATGGAGCAAAATAAGTACACCTTTGAAGTAATTCCAAAGGCATCCAAGCCAGAAATCAAGGCTGCGATCGAAGACTTATTTCAGGTCAAGGTTGTAAAAGTCAACACCACCTTACCACCACGTAAAAAGCGGCGCGTTGGTAAATTTATCGGTTATAAGCCCCAATATAAGCGAGCCATTGTTACAGTCGCACCTGGGGATGAAGACAAGATTAGACAAGTTCTATTCCCAGAAGTCTAGGAATTTTAGATTTTAGATTTTAGATTGAGGAGTTTACTGAATAAATACCAAAGATGGTCGCAATTAGTTAAACACTCATTAAATCCAAAATTCAAAATCCGAAATTAAGTAAATCAAAAATCCAAAATCCAAAATAGATTATGGGTACTCGTTCTTATCGCCCTTATACCCCCAGCACTCGCCAAGTTACAGTTTCTGACTTTGCGGAAATCACAAAAACCGAGCCAGAAAAATCCCTAACGACCTCGAAGCATCGTGCCAAAGGTCGGAATAATACAGGGCGGATTACCAGTCGTCGTCGGGGTGGCGGACACAAACAACTTTACCGGATCATCGATTTTAAAAGGGATAAACATAATATTCCTGCCAAAGTCGCAGCAATTGAATACGATCCTAACCGCAATGCCCGAATTGCCCTTTTGTATTACCAAGATGGCGAAAAACGGTACATCCTGCATCCCAACGGATTGAAAGTTGGAACAATAATTATTTCTGGTCCCGAATCTCCCTTTGAAGATGGTAATGCTTTACCTCTATCGCGGATTCCCTTGGGTACTAGTGTTCACAACGTAGAAATGACTCCTGGTAAAGGTGGTCAAATCGTGCGTGCAGCTGGTGCTAGCGCTCAAGTTGTGGCAAAAGAAGGTGATTATGTAACTCTCAAGTTGCCTTCGGGAGAAGTCCGCTTAATTCGGCGTGATTGCTACGCCACCATTGGGCAAGTGGGCAACACCGATGCGAGAAACCTGAGTGCAGGTAAAGCCGGACGCAATCGCTGGAAAGGTCGCCGTCCGAAGGTTAGAGGTAGCGTCATGAACCCAGTGGATCACCCACATGGTGGTGGTGAGGGTAGGGCTCCTATCGGTAGATCAGGGCCTGTTACACCTTGGGGTAAACCCACATTGGGCGCGAAGACACGCAATCGCAAGAAACTTAGCAGCAAATTCATTGTGCGTCGTCGCCGTAAGTCTTCTAAACGCGGTCGCGGTGGTCGTGAATCATAGAATTTTAGATTTTAGATTTTGGATTTTAGATTGGGGTCTACTTGTGAACATTGAAAATTTGTGAAACCAGCTTGGACACCTAATTATCCAAAATCCGAAATTCTAAATCCTAATTCCTAAATCCTAAATCCAAAATTGAACTATGGGTCGTTCTCTAAAAAAAGGTCCTTTCGTTGCGGATCATCTCTTAAAGAAAATTGAAAAGCTCAACGACAACAACAGAAAAGAAGTTATTAAAACTTGGTCAAGAGCTTCAACAATTTTGCCTCTAATGGTAGGTCATACCATAGCTGTTCACAACGGACGACAACACGTTCCAGTTTTTGTAAATGAACAGATGGTAGGACACAAGTTGGGTGAATTTGCCCCGACACGCACCTACAGGGGTCATGGAAAAAGCGACAAAAAAGCGGGTAGGTAGTCATTAGTTATTAGTCATTAGTCATTAGCTAAAGACAAGTGACAAGTGACAAATGACAAATGACAAAATTGGAGAAAATTATGGCTACTAATACTACTGAAGTAAAAGCGATCGCTCGTTTTATCCGCATCTCGGCCTACAAAGTGCGTCGGGTACTCGATCAAATCCGGGGGCGATCATACCGAGAAGCGTTAATCATCCTAGAATTCATGCCCTATCGCGCCACTGAACCCATATTGAAGGTTCTCAGAAGCGCTGCTGCTAATGCTGAACACAATGCTGGGTTAGATCGGACTCAACTAGTGATTACTCAGGCTTACGCCGATCAAGGGCCGCCGTTGAAGCGGTTCCAACCAAGAGCGCAAGGTCGAGCTTACCAAATTCGCAAACCGACGTGTCATATTACTGTGGCCGTTGGAGCCGCACCAGAAAAATAAGCACGCTTACACGAATAAATTACGTAAAGTAAGAAATCTTAGAGGAAGCATTCGTGGGACAGAAAATTCATCCAGTTGGTTTTCGCCTGGGTATTACACATGAACATCAATCCCGTTGGTTTGCTGTTCCTGACCGCTATCCAGAACTTTTACAAGAAGACTACAAACTCCGTCAATACATAGAACAAAAGCTGGGTAGACTTGCTCAAAACAACGCCGGAATTTCCGAAGTGCGGATTGAGCGCAAAGCCGACCAAATCGACTTAGAAGTACGCACAGCTAGACCCGGTGTAGTAGTAGGACGTGGTGGGCAAGGCATAGAATCCTTGCGTACCGGACTCCAAGGACTATTGGGTAGCAATCGCCAAATTCGCATTAACGTAGTTGAAGTTCAACGAGTTGATGCTGATGCCTACCTAATTGCCGAATACATTGCTCAACAATTGGAACGCCGGGTTTCCTTTCGGCGGGTAGTGCGCCAATCAATTCAGCGCGCCCAACGCGCTGGTGTTCAAGGTATTAAAATCCAAGTCAGTGGCCGCCTCAACGGTGCAGAAATTGCCCGGACAGAGTGGACTCGTGAAGGTAGAGTACCTTTACATACCTTACGGGCTGATATTGACTACTCTTATTGCACGGCAAAAACTGTTTACGGCATTTTGGGCATCAAAGTTTGGGTGTTTAAGGGAGAAATTATTCCTGGACAGGAACCAGATCCACTACCACCAGCAAGCCGCGATCGCGAACGTGATCCCCGTGATCGCGATCGTGAACCCCGTCGTCGTCAACAACGTCGTCGCCAGCAATTTGAAGACCGCTCAAATGAAGGATAAATCGTCATTAGTCATTAGTCATTAGTCATTAGTAAATGGCAGATGACAAATGGCAGATGACAAATGACAAATGACAAGTAACAAACCATGTTAAGCCCTAGAAGAACTAAATTCCGCAAACAACAGCGCGGACGGATGGAGGGACTAGCCACCCGTGGTAGCACCCTCAACTTCGGTGATTTTGCACTCCAAGCACAAGAACCTGCTTGGATCACCTCCCGGCAAATCGAGGCTTCCCGTCGGGCAATGACTCGTTATATTCGTCGGGGTGGACAAATCTGGATTCGGATTTTCCCTGATAAACCTGTAACCATGCGTCCTGCTGAAACCCGGATGGGTTCCGGTAAAGGTAATCCAGAGTTTTGGGTAGCGGTAGTCAAGCCAGGACGAATTTTGTTTGAAATCGGTGGGGTTTCTGAAGAAATCGCCCGTGAAGCTATGCGTTTGGCTTCATTTAAACTGCCTATAAAAACCAAGTTTATTGTGCGCTTTCAACCACAGGAGCAGGAGTAGCTTATGCCTCTTCCCAAGATTTCAGAAGCTAGAGAATTAAGTGACGAGAAGCTCTCTGATGAAATTGTTGCGATCAAAAGACAACTATTTCAGTTGCGCTTGCAAAAAGCGACAAGACAATTAGAAAAGCCCCACCAATTCAGACAGGCTCGACATCGCCTAGCCCAATTGCTGACATTAGAAACAGAACGCAAACGGGCAGCAAGTCAATCGGCTAAAGAAGAAAAGTAGGAGATTATGGCAGTTAAAGAACGAGTTGGCTTGGTAGTGAGCGATAAAATGCAAAAAACTGTGGTAGTTGCCATAGAAAACCGCGCTCCTCACCCCAAGTACGGCAAGATTGTGGTTAACACCCAACGATATAAAGTTCACGACGAAGAAAATAAGTGTAAAGTAGGCGATCGCGTTCGCATTCAGGAAACTAGACCCCTGAGCAAAACCAAGCGCTGGAAAATCACAGAAGTCCTGAACATCAAACCTGCTTAAACCTCATCGTTGTTAGTTTCTAACAACATCACAAGGGAGAATAATTGTGATTCAACCCCAGACTTACCTGAATGTCGCAGATAATAGCGGTGCCCGCAAACTAATGTGCATCCGCGTCTTAGGCGGAGGCAACCGTCGTTATGGTTTTATCGGTGATAAAATTATCGCCGTTGTCAAAGATGCTACACCTAACATGGCTGTTAAAAAGTCTGATGTTGTGGAAGCAGTAATTGTCCGCACTCGTAAAGCTGTATCTCGTGACAGTGGCATGAGTATTCGCTTTGATGATAATGCTGCTGTAATCATCAACAAAGACGGCAATCCTAGAGGCACACGGGTTTTTGGCCCAGTTGCACGGGAACTACGCGATAAAAACTTTACCAAAATTGTTTCTCTGGCTCCGGAGGTGCTTTAATGGCAACCAAACAGGGTACGCCCAAAGTATTCCACAAAATGCACGTCAAAACTGGCGACACCGTACAAGTGATTGCTGGTAAAGACAAAGGAAAAATTGGTGAAATTATCCAGGCACTTCCCCAACTGAGTAAAGTCATCGTCAAAGGTGTCAACATTAAAACCAAGCACGTCAAACCCCAGCAAGAAGGGGAATCAGGGCGGATTGTCACCCAAGAATTCCCAATTCATAGCTCCAACGTGATGCTTTATTCCACTAAGCAGAACGTTGCTAGTCGTGTTTGTTATACCTTTACCTCAGAAGGCAAGAAAGTCAGAAAACTTAAAAAAACTGGCGAGATTCTGGATAAATAGTCATTAGTCATTGGTCATTAGTCATTAGTTATAAAGACAAATAACAAAAGACAAAGGACAAATAACAAAGGACAATAAAAGTTCCCTGACCAAGCCCAGGGATATCAGGACAAAAAACTATGGCGACAACAAGACTCAAAAGCTTATATCAAGAGACAATCGTCCCCAAACTGATTAATCAGTTTCAATATACCAACGTTCATCAAGTACCGAAGTTGGTAAAAGTTACTATTAACCGAGGTTTGGGTGAAGCAGCTCAAAATGCGAAGTCGCTGGAAGCATCCATCAACGAAATTGCGCTTGTTACAGGTCAAAAACCAGTAGTGACGCGGGCGAAAAAGGCGATCGCTGGCTTTAAGATTCGTCAAGGGATGCCTGTAGGGATCATGGTGACACTCAGAGCCGAACGGATGTATGCCTTTTTCGATCGGCTGGTTAGCCTATCACTGCCCAGAATCCGAGATTTTCGCGGCGTTAGCCCTAAAAGCTTTGATGGACGGGGTAACTATACTCTGGGTGTGAGAGAACAGCTAATTTTTCCAGAAGTCGAATACGACAGCGTTGATCAAGTGCGTGGGATGGATATTTCCATCATCACCACAGCAAAAAACGACGAAGAGGGCCGCGCCTTACTTAAAGAATTAGGAATGCCCTTTCGCGATCAGTAAGTTCATCTATAGAGGGAACGATGGCGGCTAACGACACAATTGCAGATATGCTGACGCGCATCCGCAATGCCAACCTGGCGCGGCATCAAACTACACAAGTGCCAGCTACAAAAATGACCCGCAGCATTGCCAAAGTGCTACGGGAGGAAGGCTTTATTGCTGAAATCGAAGAAGCAGAAGAAGGGGTAAAACACAACCTAGTGATTTCCCTGAAATATAAGGGTAAGAATCGTCAGCCTCTAATCACCGCCTTAAAGCGAGTGAGTAAGCCAGGCTTGCGTGTTTACTCCAATAGAAAAGAATTACCAAGAGTACTAGGCGGCATTGGCATTGCCATTATTTCTACATCCAGTGGAATTATGACTGACCGCGAAGCGCGTCGTCAGAACTTGGGTGGCGAAGTGCTTTGTTACGTTTGGTAGTCATTGGTCATTTGTCATTAGTCATTGGTCATTGGTCATTTGTCATTTGTTATTAGTGAAAGACAAAGGACAAAAGACAAAGGACAAAGGACAAATAACAAAAGGCAAAGGGCAAATAACAAAGGACAAAAAGTAATGTCTCGTATTGGTAAACGTCCAATTACTATTCCCGCCAAAGTTGAAGTGGCGATCGATGGTACGAATATTGTGGTGAAAGGCCCGAAAGGAGAACTTTCTCGCACTCTCAGAGATAATGTCTCACTCTCTCAAGAGGGAGAAATATTACACGTAAATCGTCGGGATGAAACTCGGACATCGAAGCAACTACACGGCTTGAGCCGCACTTTAGTTGCCAACATGGTTGAGGGAGTTTCCCAAGGTTTTCAACGCCGTTTGGAAATCCAAGGTGTTGGTTACAGGGCACAACTTCAAGGGCGTAACCTAGTTTTAAACATGGGTTACAGCCATCAAGTGCAAATTGAACCACCAGATGGGATTCAGTTTGCAGTCGAAGGTACCACTAACGTGATTGTCAGCGGCTACGACAAAGAAATCGTAGGCAACACAGCCGCAAAAATTCGCGCCGTTCGTCCACCAGAACCTTACAAAGGTAAAGGCATTCGCTATGCCGGTGAAGTGGTAAGACGTAAGGCTGGTAAGACTGGTAAGGGTGGTAAGAAGTAGAAATGAAACTTACTCGTAGAGAATCAAAAAACCGTCGTCATCGACGCGTTCGTGGCAAAGTTGTTGGCTCCCCAGAACGTCCGCGTTTAGCGGTATTCCGTTCTAATGAGCATATTTATGCCCAGGTTATTGATGATAGTCAGCATCAAACCATAGTGGCAGCATCGACTTTAGAACCAGAGTTGAAATCTAGTTTAGCGTCAGGTGCAAACCGCGACGCATCGGTGCAAGTTGGTAAGTTGATCGCAGTGCGATCGCTAGAAAAAGGCATCACCAAAGTAGTCTTCGATCGCGGTGGTAACTTATATCATGGTCGTGTCAAAGCCCTAGCTGATGCAGCACGCGAAGCTGGTTTAGATTTCTAAAGTCATTGGTCATTAGTCATTAGTCATTGGACAAATGACAAAGGACAAATGACAAATGACAAAAGACAAATGACGTTCACCAGAGCATAAATTATGGCAACAGAGCGTAAAAGTAGAACAAAGCGTGCCAAAAAAGAAGAAACTACTTGGCAAGAGCGGGTTATCCAAATCCGCCGCGTGAGCAAGGTCGTCAAAGGCGGTAAAAAACTCAGTTTCCGAGCGATCGTTGTTGTCGGTAACGAACGCGGTCAAGTTGGTGTCGGAGTAGGCAAAGCCTCAGATGTAATCGGCGCAGTCAAAAAAGGCGTAGCCGACGGCAAAAAACATCTCATTGATATCCCCATCACCAAATCTAACTCTATCCCCCATCCCATTGATGGTGTAGGTGGCGGTGCAAAAGTGATTATGCGTCCAGCCGCACCTGGTACTGGGGTAATTGCTGGTGGTGCTGTGCGGACTGTGTTGGAATTGGCAGGAGTTCGTAACGTCTTAGCCAAGCAACTTGGTTCTAACAATCCGCTCAATAATGCTAGAGCAGCAGTCAATGCCTTATCTACATTGCGGACTCTTTCTGAAGTCGCCGAAGATCGCGGTATTCCTATTCAAAATCTCTACATCTAACTAGTCATTTGTCCTTAGTCAGTAGTCCTTTGTTCAGAACAAATGACAACCTACATAATGGCAAATGACAAATGAGAAACGAAAAATGACAACTTGGTAACTTATGAGACTCCATGATGTTAAGCCGCAAAAAGGCTCAAAGAAACGCAAGAAGCGTGTAGCCAGAGGTATTTCTGCTGGTCAAGGTGCCAGTGCTGGTCTAGGTATGCGGGGTCAAAAGTCTCGTTCTGGTAGCGGTACTCGACCCGGTTTTGAAGGTGGTCAACAGCCATTGTACCGCCGCTTACCGAAACTGAAGGGCTTTCCGATTGTTAATCAAAAGATTTACACTACGATTAATGTAGAGAAGCTAGCCTCCCTTCCCGCTAATACGGAAGTAACTTTAGCCTCCTTGAAAGCAGCAGGTATCCTGACAGCTGTCAAAGGGCCATTGAAAATTTTGGGTAACGGCGAATTGAGCACTCCGCTCAAGGTACAAGCGGCAGCTTTCACAGGTACAGCTCGTAGCAAAATTGAGGCAGCTGGTGGGAGTTGTGAAGTCTTATGAGTGAGCCGGAACAGCGCACTTAAATGTAAGCCAACTCGCTGTCAGCGCCTGGTTCACTATAAAGGTAGCACTCTATGATCAGTCGAGACAAAGCCCCAACGGCTCAAGAAACTTTTATGCAGATGGCACAAGCAGCCGGGCTTAGAGGTAGGCTGCTTGTGACTGTCGGTGTTTTAATTTTGGTTCGCCTGGGTATCTTCTTACCCGTACCAGGGATTGATAGACCCAGATTTGCCGAAGCTATATCGGGCAATAATTCCATATTCGGTTTATTGGATATATTCTCCGGGCGAGGACTTTCGACTTTGGGCGTTTTTGCTCTAGGGATTTTACCCTTTATTAATGCGTCCATTATCATCCAATTGCTCACCGCGGCGATTCCATCTTTAGAAAATTTACAGAAAAATGAAGGCGAAGCGGGCCGGCGGAAAATCTCGCAAATTACCCGCTATGTCACTGTATGTTGGGCAATTCTCCAAAGTACAGCTTTTTCAGCATTATTCCTCCAGCAATTTGCCTTAAATCCAGGGCCAATCTTTGTAGCTGAAACTGCGATCGCTCTAACTGCTGGTTCTATGTTCGTTATGTGGGCATCAGAACTCATTACAGAGCGAGGAATTGGGAATGGAGCATCATTGTTGATTTTTGTCAACATTGTCGCCTCATTACCAAAAGCTTTAGGCGATACTATCGATTTGGTGCAAGTCGGCGGTCGGGAAACAGTGGGTCGCGTCATCGTACTAATCTTAGTTTTCTTAGCAACCATTGTTGGTATTGTGGTTGTCCAAGAAGGAATGCGCCGCATCCCGATTATTTCGGCTCGTCGCCAAGTAGGTCGTAGAGTTTTGGCAGAGCAACGGAGCTTTTTACCCTTGCGGCTAAATCAAGGTGGCGTAATGCCAATTATCTTTGCCGCAGCTATCCTCAGTTTGCCATTGCTAATTGCAAATTTCGCCAAGAATGCTGAGTTGGCAAATATAATTAACACTTATTTGAGTCCAAGCGGTTCTGGCTCTTGGGTCTATGCCTTGGTTTACATGATTTCCATTATTTTCTTCAGCTACTTCTATTCTTCGTTGATTCTCAACCCGGTAGATGTAGCGCAGAATTTGAAGAAAATGGGTTCTAGTATTCCCGGTATTCGTCCCGGTAAAGCGACTAGTGAGTATATCGAGCGCGTGTCAAACCGACTCACCTTTTTGGGTGCTATCTTTTTGGGCTTGGTTGCTATTATCCCAACCGGTGTCGAAAGTGCTTTAGGAGTACCCACATTTAAGGGGCTAGGTGCTACCTCTCTGTTAATTCTAGTGGGCGTAGCGATTGATACGGCAAGACAAATCCAAACATACGTAATCTCTCAGCGCTATGAAGGAATGGTGAAACAATAGTGACGCGACTAATCTTCTTGGGGCCACCTGGAGCTGGTAAGGGAACACAAGCTCAATCATTGGCGGAACACTTAAATATTCCCCATATTTCCACTGGGGAAATATTAAGACAAGCCATGAAAGAGCAAACTCCTTTGGGAATCAAAGCTCAAAACTATGTAAATAGTGGCGAGTTAGTCCCAGACCAGCTAGTGCAGGACTTGGTACAGGAGCGCCTCAACCAACCAGATACAGAAAATGGTTGGATTCTTGATGGTTTTCCCCGTAAAGTGACGCAAGCAGCTTTTCTAGAAGAATTGCTGGTAACAATACATCAGAGTGGCGAAAGGGTAGTTAATCTAGATGCACCAGATGATGTTGTGGTAGAACGTTTGCTAGCTAGAGGGCGAAAAGATGATACCGAAGAGGTAATTCGTCGTCGGTTAGAAGTGTACCGCGCTGAAACTGCACCTTTAATTGATTATTATCGCGATCGCCAAAAACTTTTAACAGTCAATGGCAACCAGTCCCAAGAAGAAGTCACTAGTGAACTGCAAAAGGTAATCGCTTGAGGATCAGGGAGTAGGGGAGGAGCTACAGTAATTCTTCCCCCAATTCCCAATGTCCCATGCCCTCCCAAGAAACAGATCAATTTTAGCTAAGATATATTAATAAACTGTTGATATATTTCTTGAAATGTGTTCTCTTGCAGATGAAGTGCTGCAACTGAACACAAAATTGTTGAGTTGAGGAAAAAACAAATTGTCTAAGCAAGATTTGATTGAAATGGAAGGCACGGTTACAGAGTCCTTGCCCAATGCGATGTTTCGCGTTGACTTGGACAATGGATTTAACGTGCTAGCTCACATTTCCGGCAAGATTCGCCGCAACTATATCAAGATTTTGCCCGGCGATCGCGTCAAGGTAGAGTTAACTCCTTACGACTTGACCAAAGGCAGAATTACCTATCGCTTGCGTAAGAAGTAACTATATGTAGATGTAGAGAATTTTACCATAAAATCATCCTTTTGACTGTTTGCTAGTCAAATTAGTGGATTGTTTTCCCTAAAAATGCTATAATTTAATATTTGGAGTCAAAAAATAAAAGGCATGAAAGTTAGAGCCTCAGTCAAGAAAATTTGTGAAAAGTGTAGCGTGATCAAGCGTCGTGGTCGCGTCATGGTGATCTGCGTGAACCCCAAGCACAAACAACGTCAAGGATAACGCTCTTACAAACAGAGTGAGTTGTAACACGCATATCATCATTAACACAACGAAAAAACGCGATTAATCACGTTTTTCCAACCAACAGTAATTGCGAAAACAATAGGGAGAGTTCATTGTGGCACGGATTGCCGGAGTAGACCTTCCACGCGATAAGCGCGTTGAAATCGGTCTAACTTATATCTACGGAATTGGTTTATCACGCGCTCAAGAAATTATAGCGGCTACTGGTGTGAATCCAGACACCCGCGTTAAGGACTTAAGTGATGCCGATGTGACAGCCCTGCGAGGCGAAATAGAAAGCAACTATCAAGTTGAAGGCGACTTGCGGCGTTTGGAGTCTTTGAACATCAAGCGCTTAGTTGACATTGGTACTTACAGAGGTCGTCGTCATCGCATGGGCTTACCAGTCAGAGGACAAAGAACTCGCACCAATGCCAGAACCCGTCGAGGCAGAAGGCAGACAGTGGCTGGTAAGAAGAAGGCTCCAGGGAAATAAATTTGCAACGCTTGCTAATCAGAGCAAGTTTTACCTTAAATCAACTAAACAAGTATGGCGAGACAACCAACTAAAAAATCCGGGAGCAAGAAGCAGAAACGGAACGTACCAAGTGGGATGGCCTACATCCAGTCTACTTTCAACAATAGCATTGTCACCATTACCGATCAAAATGGAGATGTCATCTCCTGGGCTAGTGCTGGTTCTAGCGGTTTTAAGGGAGCAAAAAAGGGAACTCCCTTTGCAGCGCAAACTGCTGCTGAAAGTGCAGCCCGTAGAGCTATAGATCAAGGAATGCGCCAAATTGAGGTAATGGTAAGTGGGCCAGGAGCAGGTAGAGAAACCGCTATCCGGGCACTTCAAGGAGCAGGACTGGAAATCACACTCATTCGGGATATTACCCCCATTCCTCACAATGGCTGCCGTCCACCCAAGCGCCGTCGAGTTTAAATACCAAGACTTGGGCATTGAAGACGAGAAGCTACAACCAAGAAAGTAAAGTTACTTACAATGACCGCTTGGGCGGATAACGTGCAAACTGTCATTGGGTGAAAACTTGGGCAACCAAAAGCGAATCAGATTTTCCTGTAGGGAAAGCTGTTAAACTTTGGGAACCCAAAATATTATTAGCGCCTGAAAGCTCAATAGGAGCGTCAAACTATACTGTAATTTCATACTAGTAGTTTGATAGACCTATAACCTACAGGACATAAAGTCAATTCGGGAGGCAATTGATTTGTCTGCTAGCAGCACCTTAGAAAAAGGGAGGCTCATCCGTGGCGCAGTTTCAGATTGAATGTGTAGAGTCGAATACTGAAGAAAGTCGGAACCATTACAGTAAATTTGTTCTGGAACCTCTAGAACGCGGTCAAGGAACAACGGTTGGCAACGCACTACGGCGGGTTTTACTGTCTAACCTAGAAGGTACAGCAGTTACAGCAGTGCGGATTGCAGGCGTTTCACACGAGTTTGCCACAGTTCCGGGCGTGCGGGAAGATGTACTGGAAATCCTCATGAAAATGAAGGAAGTTATCCTCAAAAACTATTCCTCACAGCCTCAGATTGGTAGATTACTCGTTAGCGGCCCAGCAACAATTACTGCGGCACATTTTGATTTACCTAGTGAAGTAGAAGTCATCGATCAGACCCAGTATGTAGCCACCATCGCTGAAGGTGGAAAGCTGGAAATGGAATTTCGGATCGAGAAGGGCAAAGGCTATCGCACTGTAGAGCGAGGACGTGAGGAAGCCACATCGTTGGATTTTCTCCAAATCGACTCAATATTTATGCCAGTGCGAAAAGTCAACTATAGTGTTGAAGAATCTCGTGGGGAAGGCTTGATTCCAAAAGACCGACTACTGTTGGAAGTTTGGACAAATGGCAGTATTTCTCCTCAAGAAGCACTATCTTCTGCTGCTGCGATCTTGGTAGATTTATTCAACCCGTTGAAAGACATCTCCCTAGAACCAACAGACACAGGTTCGGATATTCCAGACGATCCAACTGCCCAGATACCCATCGAAGAGTTACAACTTTCCGTGCGGGCATATAACTGTCTCAAACGGGCACAAGTTAACTCTGTGGCAGATTTGTTGGATTATACCCAAGAAGACCTCTTAGAAATTAAGAACTTTGGGCAGAAATCAGCAGAAGAAGTCGTGGAAGCTTTGCAGCGACGCTTGGGCATCACCCTGCCAATGGAAAGAGGCTCTAAACACCCTTAAGAAAAACCTTCATAATTCATAGTGCATAATTATGCGTCACCGTTGTCGCGTCAAAAAACTCAGTAAACCAGCCGATCAACGCCGTGCTTTACTGCGATCGCTCGCCACCGAGCTGATCCGTCATGGTAAGATCACCACCACTTTAATTAGAGCGAAAGTTCTAAGAAGTGAAGTGGAAAAAATGATTACCCTAGCCAAAAATGGCTCCTTGTCAGCACGTCGGGAAGCCCTTGGCTATATCTTCGACAAACAACTGGTTCACGCTCTGTTTGAGCAAGCTCCAACTCGATATGGCGATCGCCAGGGCGGTTATACCCGCATCCTGCGTACCGTACCGCGTCGGGGTGATAATGCAAAAATGGCAATAATTGAATTGGTTTAAGTCATTGGTCATTGGTCATTAGTCATTGGTCATTAGTGAATAACAAAGGACAAGTGACAAAGGACAAATGACAAAGGACAAAATCTGTATGTTAGAAAGCCACCAGCCTACACAAACTCATCGAGTAGCCTTGGTAATCCAATACCTGGGCACTCATTTTCATGGCTGGCAACGGCAAAAACAACACCGGACAGTCCAAGAAGAGATTGAAATTGCGATCGCTACTATTCTTGGGCATCATGTAACATTACACGGTGCTGGGCGAACCGATTCTGGAGTTCACGCTGCTGCTCAAGTAGCCCATTTTGAAGCAACAGGTTTTATTCCGCCTCACAAGTGGGCAACAATCCTCAACAGCTACCTGCCGCCAGATATATTAATCAGGGCTTCAGCTAGTGTCGATAACCGTTGGCACGCTCGCTTTAGTGCAGCCTATCGACGGTATCGCTACACAATATATACTGAAGATCGGCTTAACTTGTTTGTAAGACCCTTCAGTTGGCATTATTATTATGCACCCCTGGATGAATCTTTAATCCAAGCTGCCTTGAAACCTCTCTTGGGAAAGCATCACTTAGCTGCTTTTCACCGTGCAGGCTCAAAGCGATCGCATTCCTGGGTAGAGGTGCAAGCAGCAGAGTGTCGTCGCAGTGGGCCATTTATCCATATTGAAATACAGGCAGATGGATTTTTGTATGGCATGGTACGGCTGTTGGTAGGGATGCTGGTAGAAGTAGGTTCTGGACAACGAACACTTTCTAGCTTCACCGAACTCTGGAAAGAAGAACGCCGGGAAGAAGTGAAATATGCCGCACCGCCTCAAGGCTTGTGTTTGTTGCGAGTCGGCTATCCCGATTTTCCCTTTCCAAAAGAGATTTGGTACGACACCTTGCCAAAGTTCGTCACTAGTCAAGAGTCATTAGTCATTGGTCAGTAGAGACGCGATTAATCGCGTCTGTACAAAAGTCATTAGTGAATAACAAAGGACAACTGACAAATGACAAAAGACAAATGACTAATGACAAATTAAAAATGACAAAGGACAAATGACAAATGACAACAGTTAAAACATACCTTCCTTCTCAAGCAACCCTTGAGCGTGAGTGGTACATAGTAGATGCCACCGATAAACGTCTCGGTCGCCTCGCCAGCGAAATCGCCCAGGTATTGAGAGGCAAAAAGAAACCCGAATATACACCTCATCTAGATACAGGTGACTTCGTAATCGTCATCAATGCCGAAAAAGTAGCAGTCACAGGCAAAAAGCGTACTCAAAAGCTTTACCGCCGCCATTCTGGTCGTCCCGGTGGGATGAAAACCGAAACTTTCGCTAAACTGCAAGACCGCATACCAGAGCGGATTTTAGAGCAAGCTGTTAAAGGTATGCTACCTAAAAATAGCCTCGGTAAACAGTTGTTCACCAAGCTAAAAGTTTACGCTGGGCCTACGCATCCCCATGATGCTCAAAAACCTAAAGAACTAAAAGTTAATACAATTCCTGGAGAAGAAAATTAATGGTAGTAGCAGATGCCAATAGCGGTCGCGCCGTATACTGGGGTACTGGCCGTCGTAAGAACGCAGTAGCACGGGTACGCTTGGTTCCAGGAACCGGTCAACTGACTGTGAACGGTAAAGATGGAAACTTGTATTTCCAATTCAACCCCAACTACCTGGGAGTGATCAAAGCACCCCTGGAAACTCTGGGACTAGAAAACGAATATGACATTTTGGTAAAAGCAGAAGGCGGCGGCTTGACCGGACAGGCTGATTCTGTTCGTTTGGGAGTTGCTCGTGCTTTGTGCCAACTAGACCCAGACAACCGCCCACCTTTGAAAACCGAAGGTTATTTGACTCGCGATCCGAGAGCAAAAGAGCGGAAGAAATATGGTTTACATAAAGCCCGGAAAGCGCCTCAGTACTCTAAGCGTTAGAAATTGGGCATTGGTAAAGAAGGTGATAGATTACAGGGGACAGGTGATAGTTTTCTGTTACCTGTAACCTGTTCCCTTCTCCCTTCTTCTAGCTGCAATTGAACGCTGAAAGTTATAATTTATATAGATTCATCACAAAAAGAACAATGGCTAAAGCTGATATTCACCCCAAGTGGTATCCAGATGCTAAAGTTTACTGCAACGGTCAAGTTGTTATGACCATTGGCTCTACCAAGCCAGAATTGCATGTAGATGTTTGGTCTGGAAATCACCCATTTTACACCGGCACTCAGAAGATTATTGACACTGAGGGTCGAGTAGAGCGCTTCCTCCGCAAGTACGGTATGAGCAGCACTCAAACATCTGGCGACGAACAAGACAAAAAGTAGCGAGTTGGCTCTGCTGTTAACGACGGCCCTGCATCAGCTGGGTCGATTTTCATTTATATGCTCGAGCCAATTTGTTATTTTTTAAGGAGCGATCGCACTCGTCATGGCTGAATCATACTTACTGGACAAACTAAAATCCGTTGAACAAACTTTTAATGAATTAACACGTCGTCTTGGCGACCCCGATACCGCTAGCAATCCTGATGAATATCAAGAAATTGCTAAGTCTCGTTCTTCTTTGGAAGAGGTTGTTGATACTTATGAAATTTGGAAAACAGCCCAAGAAGACTTGACCGGAGCGCGTCAGGTTTACAAAGAATCTGCAAGTGACCCAGAGTTGCAAGAAATGGCATCACTGGAAGTAAAAGAACTTGAAGAAAAAATAGAACATTTAGAGTCTCGCTTGAAAGTCTTACTGCTACCACGCGACCCCAATGATGAAAAGAATATCATGTTGGAAATTCGCGCTGGTACTGGTGGCGATGAAGCAAGCATTTGGGCTGGTGATTTGATGCAGATGTACACCCGCTATGCCCAGACTCAAGGTTGGAAAGTTTCTCTAGTGAGCGAATCTCGTGGAGAAATGGGTGGCTGGAAAGAGGTCATTCTCGAAATTAAAGGTAATGATGTTTACAGCCAGCTAAAGTTTGAAGCTGGGGTGCATCGTGTGCAGCGCGTGCCGGCAACTGAATCTGGGGGACGGGTTCATACTTCCACAGCTACCGTGGCGATTATGCCAGAGGTGGATGATGTGGAAATTCACATTGATCCGAAAGATATTGAAATGACTACAGCCCGTTCTGGTGGTGCTGGTGGACAAAACGTCAACAAGGTGGAAACAGCCGTTGACTTGATGCACAAACCAACGGGAATACGCATTTTCTGTACAGAAGAACGCAGCCAGTTGCAAAACAAAGAACGGGCGATGCAAATTCTGCGGGCGAAGTTGTATGACATTAAGTTAGGCGAACAACAAGCAGCTGTTACTTCCATGCGGCGATCGCAGGTTGGTACTGGATCGCGATCGGAAAAAATTCGCACCTATAATTATAAAGATAACCGCGCTACCGATCATCGGTTAGGTCAGAATTATTCCCTTACCCCTGTTTTGGATGGTGATTTAGAAACGCTTATCCAATCTTGTATATCTCTAGACCAACAAGAACGTCTGGCGGAGTTAGCGACTTCTGCCGCTAACTAATTTCTGCTGTTAAATATCCTGTAAAACCACTTGTTGTACTGTTGCTTTTAACACAGACAGGTGGTTTTCTAATATCGCGTGGAGTATATCTTCTATTTCACTGGGATAATGATAATAGGCAAATTCGTACTTCATAACGTAATTTAACTTCGCCCATTCCTTTAGGGTTTCACAAGTATAAATTAGCTTTTCCACTTCTTCTTGCCAACGTGCAAAAATCCGGTAGCTAAAAAAGCTGCTGCATATATTGCCTTTTGCATCCCAGTAGGAAATACACACTTGATGCTTCAGAAGGTGGATTTTTTTGATTTGCTTAACATCATAGCCTTTAACTTTTAAAGCTTCTTTGGTTTCTGTGTCAGAAATGTTCCACTGTTCTGGTTTAATTTTATTAGTGGCTATAAGGTTTTTACCTTTGCGGCGATATTGATTAATTTTGCGTGGCTTGCGAAACATGATGCACCTTCGATATTATTTCTCGCAGCAAAGTCTAGCTACTAGCACAACCGCCGTAGCAAACTAAGTTTTTTGGGTTGATTAAAGATAGATGGGTTATTCTACTAGCTTGATGCCTATAGTTGCCGATTTACAACCAGAGATATAGTTTAGTACTAAAACACAAGGCTGTCAATATAAAAGTAAACTTGTAATATTGAAAGTAGACTTGTAAATAAAGTTGGCTAGCTATATAAGCAGTGAAGATCGAAAGCAAACAAAAACTGATTGAAATCATTAAACTAGCTCGCGGTTCAATGAGTCAGCGAGCATTTGGTAAGCTTTTGGGGGTATCTGCTACTGCTGTTCAGATGTGGGAAAAAGGTGTGAAGGTTCCAGATACAGAAAATTTGGCTCGAATCGCATCGAAAGCAGGCTACACAATGGAAGAGTTAATCAGCTGCATAGATGGCAAGCCAATTCCAGAAACCTCAGATTTGAGTCTGATTCTTAGACAAATCCAGCACATGCCTTTGGCCCAAGTGGCTCAGATCGTCCAAGCTGCGGCAGATAGATTGGCAGCTGTGGCTGAAGCATCTGGGGATGAAGCAAAAGCAAGTTGAATATTAAAATAATTCGTAACTCGTAATTCGTAATTAAGTTTTTTAAGGGCGATTTAGGGGACTTCCAAATAAAACAATATCCCAAAACTAACGCGAAAATTCTCTCTATCTCTTCTCCCTCTGTGTTCTCTGTGGTTCGTTTATTTGGATAATTTATTTCTTGGAAGTCCTTAGCATAAAATTGGCTCAAACTAGCTCGTGGTTTCTTGCTGTCAAGATTCAACTCTATGGATAAACCTTTTTTGTATGACCAAGATTTCTATGGCTGGACACAGCAGCAGGCTAAAGCGTTAGAGCAGAGGCTAGTTATGGAACTAGACTGGCAACACCTGCAAGAGGAAATTCAAGCTTTGGGGAGACAGGAATATCGGGAACTCGTGAGTCGTCTGAGTGTATTACTTGGTCATCTCTTGAAGTGGGAGTATCAACCCGAACAACGCTCTCGCAGTTGGTTTTTAACAATTCGAGAACAGCGCCGCGCCATTCATAGGCATCTGCGGCAGAACCATAGCTTAAACTCTCGAATCGAAGAAGCCTTGTTAGATGGCTTTGAAGCGGGAGTTGATTTGGCGCTACGAGAAACTAACTTACCATTACGAACTTTTCCAGAGCATTGCCCGTATTTATTTGATGATGCGATCGCAGACAATTTTCTGTGCGATACTCGTCAAGACTGGGAAGGATAATTCCTACCTTTTTCCTTACGATCATTTGTTATTTAGAGACACGTTATTATTTGTCAATAAATAATAGAAACTAGTTTTTCAAAATCTTGGAAATCGCAGCTTTGCTCTTTTTTAACATCTTGAACATATATATTGTAATACAGTTTATTTTCTTTAAATTTGAAGAAATATCCTACTATGGGTAACTGCTCACCTTTAAGTCTGAAAACTATTCTGTTAAGTTTATATTTTCCATATTGATTAACAAGATAAATAAAGCTATCAAAACTTCCATTTACAGCTTTTTCAAATTCTAGTAGATTTTTACCGAATTTATTAGAACTTTGCAAGATTAAAGGTGGTATATCTTCAAGACTATTGAGCTTATTTCTCGTAAACACTGCGTCTTTTTTTATATAAGCAATAATTTGATGATAGTTGTATAAAATACCAATTTCTGAACAAGATTTTTTTAGATATCTTTCAATCTGCTTCTCATGATTACGCAAATTTTCTTCTTCTCGCTTTATTTCTACAATCATTATAGGAGGTGAATATGGTTTAAAATATTCATTTTGTACAGTTTTATATAATTCTATGTCATGATAATCAGACTCAATTTTAATATCAATTTTGCTTGGAAATAATCCACTTTCATTTACTAAAAAATAGATAAACAATTGTCTAACTTTTTCTTCTGGTCGTCCATCTAGAACAATTTCCCTGCCTTTAATCAAACACTTTGTATATTCTGCATAGTTTCTCCTATATATATTTAGTTTTCTAGATATTTCTTCACTTAAGCTAGTCATAGATAGTTAGATTTATTTATCAACTGGTTATCGGGACGCAATGTTATTGCATCCCTTATTATTTACCATGCAATTTAAAATTGCTTTCTGTCTATTTTTCTCCGAAAAAGCTTAAGATTTTAGTAACTAATTCTGCCCAATACTGTCCTGCTTTAATCTCTAAAAATGTATTTAGGCTTTGCTCAGTTTCAAGTTCGTGCTTCAATGTCTGACATACATTATCTACATATTTTTCACCTTGAGGTCTTTCCCTACCTTTTTCATTAATTAAAGCTATCCAGAAATCAGAATCTTCGCTTTGAGGTGATAATTTTCTTATAGCTTCATATTGAATTTCTACACCTACTTCACTTATAAAATTGTCATAAAATGAGTTAAATTGTACGACTAATTCAGGGATAAATGTTTTTAAAGATTCATTTGCAGATGTAAGCTCATTAAGGATGTTTTCTAATTCCTGTTTTGCTTGTTTGGTAAACTTCTTCAACATTTCGTCTTCATTTCTTCCCTCAGCAATAACTCTCATATCGTAATATATATCTATATTTCTTGGCTCATAGTAACCGAAGTTTCTGTGGATAGCATGTTTAGTATTCCATGCCCGATAAACGGTACGATAGTATTCAACATATTTATCAATAAAATCTTTATAAACAAAACTAGGTACTCTTTTATTCAAATATCTTAAATCTTTGATCTTCTGAATTGCATTTTCAATTGCCTTGATTTCTGATATTGTTAAAGCATCACCATTTTTGATTCTGGTAAAACTTTCTTTAATATCCTTAATTTCTTCTAATAAAATATTTTGTCTACGTTCTACTACACCTCCTATAGCTTCAATAAATTCATTTTTATCTGTCTGTATATCTTCTTCGCTGTATATATCATCACGGTAGTACCTCAAAGCATCATAGAATAAGATATTTTCTAGGAAGAAATCTAAGTTCAACTTTTGGAAGGTATCTTGAATCTCATCTGTTTTGATTTGAATTCCTCTATCATAATCTCCATCACATTCATGCACTTTTTCAGGTTCATCTTTATGAGGTAATACCAAAGTTACGAATCTATGATGAAAATCTTTGGATTTAGATGTAAGGTGATAACCTATTAATTTACTGATATTAGCTTCAGGAGCAGCAGCGAAGGGAGTTACAAAGAGACAGATAGTATCCTGATTTTCAATATATCTCTGTAAGTCTTTACGAATAGGATTTTCGTAAGGATTCAGGTGCTGGGGTATTGACAAGTGTGGTAGGGGAAGCAGAATATAGCAATTATGGAAAAAAACCTGCCACTAAAACTAGACACTGAAACCCTAAAACAGTTGGAGAAAGAGCAACTGGTAGAGATGCTTATGGAGCAGGCAAAAGCTATAGAACAGCTAAAATCCAGAGTAATAGAACTAGAATCTGTAATAGAGAAACTCAAAGTTAGTAGAGACTTAGACAGCACAACATCATCAAAACCACCGTCGGCAGACATCCTCAAAAAAACCGAGAAAAAACTTGAAGATGAAGCAGGGGAGAGTGAAACGCCAAAACGGAAACCAGGAGGACAGCCAGGACATCGGGGAAAAACGAGAAAGGGTTTTGGGAGAGTAGATAGGTTTGAGATATTAAGACCGCAAGTGTGTTTTTGTTGTGGTCAAAAGGAATTCAGTAACGAACCAATAAAAATAGAAACCCAGCAAGTAGCACAGTTGGTAGAAAGACCTATCGAAATCGTAGAATATCAAAGACATACCTGTATTTGCAGCGAGTGTGGGTCAAAACAAACAGCAGACTGGTCGCCAGAAATAGTACCGGGACAAGATATAGGAATCAGACTGCAAGCTTTCTTGGGATGGATAAATAATTACGGGCATTTACCATACGAGAAACAACAAGAATTGTTGTGGGAACTGGGTGAAATAGAAATTGGAGTCGGGACTTTAGTAGCCACAAATGAACGAATAGATGGTGCCGTAGCTCAAAGTATTGACAACCTTAAAGAGTGGATAAAACAAACCCAGCCGAATATCCATTCGGATGAAACACCTTGGGTAATCAAAGGGGTAAAAGAATGGTTATGGATTTTTGCCAATACCGATTTCGCTTTATTTCATGCGGCTGATACTCGTTCTCGCGCCGAATTAGAGGCAATTTTGGGTTCAAGTTACTCTGGTGTACTCAGTTCTGATGACTTTAGTGCTTATAACGGTTATCCGGTGAAAGCCCAACAGAAATGTCAGGCGCATTTACGCCGTCACTTCAAGAAACTCATCTTAATTCCTGGCTTGAATAACAAAGAGATTGGGTCAGCATTTGTCAGCCTGATAGATGAAGGTTTTAAAAACTATGCTCTCTTCCAACAAACTAAAAACATTGATGAGTTCTGGAGTTGGGCATCCGAGTTTAAAATAAAAGTTGAATCTTCCATTCATTCATGGATTGATAAAGCTGGAGGAGAAGCTGGTAAACTTTTACGCTCCTTACGTAATAAAGCTCATCAATGGTGGTATTTCTTAGACCACCCGGACATACCCCCTGATAATAATTTAGCAGAACGAACATTACGTTTAGCAGTCACAAAACGAAAAGTCAGTGGTGGTTCTCGTTCTATGAAGCGATTCCAAGATACTGCTAATTTATTGACTGTTATACAAACTTGTCGCCGTCAAGGACGCTCTGTAATTGAGTTTTTTGACCAAGCTATCAAAGCGATGGTTAACTCTTCTGTGCAGACCCCTTCTTTAATTCCTCTCGTTTAGACCTGAATCCTTACGGATTTTCATCAAGTCCTTTGGTATCAATGACTGAATCGAACTGAGACAAGTTTGAACCAGATAAAACATCATAGCTCACGTAAAGATATATTTTCTTCGGAATAGCAAATTCCTGGAACTCAGCAGTATTAATAGCAGCAAAGGTATTTTTTATCCATTGCTGCTCATTTTTTTGATTATCAAATTCAATCCTATTCGTCGTTCTAGATCCCAGGCTTGCATTATTCAAGGTAAGCTTTTGAAATTTATTTAATGCAATTTTTTTTAATTCATCTAACCTTAACTTATCAAGTTCTTCTCCAGGCTCTAATTTTTTTGATTCATCTAATACAATTTTATCAAATCCTTCTTTCGCTGGATCGATGGTTTCATTTTTCTTTTTCTTATCAACATAAATTGTTTTATAACGTAACTTCATTCCTATAATGTTCCTAATAGCTCTATCAATTTCTTTAGAAATAATTACTCTCTGATCTGGCTGAGGATTATCTTTATTCGCAATATATTCGCAGAATTCGGTAATAATATTTTCCATTTCATCAACTGTATAAGGCTCTATCTCTATGTAAGTTTTTTCAGATGCTTTGATAATTACTTCACATATAGTAGTTCTGCCTGCCCCAGTTGATAGTAGCTCTTTGGTTTCGGTTACATCTTCAGTTTTAACACCACTAGTTTTGGAAATCTTCAAATCAGTTATTAAATTAAAAAGATGGCAAATAGCTGTCGTCTTTCCTTGACCAATAGTACCTATAAAAGCAATTTTATATTTTTCTATACTAAGAATTTTTTCTATTTCATCTAATCGCTCTAACTTGGATTTCAGGTTATTAATGCAAATATGATTAGGTATATTAATTTCCGAATGACCTGAAATTTTATTTATTTCTTTACTCAAATCTTGTTTCAATAATGCAATCTCTTCTTGCCACGTTATCGTCAACATACTGTTTACCCTATTTCGATGCTTACTTACTTGATATTTACAGTATGCCCATTATGGTTGAATATCTAACAACAACCTCATAACACTACCAAACCCTTCTCTGGTAAGCTTTTAGCCATTTGGTGATGAGCAAGGCGATCGCTAATTTTGGCTGAGTTAAAGGTTCTGGTAGAAATACGTAATGGCCGCACAAACTAAGTCCGTCTGCGTGGACTCCAGCAAGTCGAAACCCACGGAGGTGGGTTTTGTCTGTATAGCTGCGATTTCTAATCGCCAGTGATAGGGTATTTTACTGGCAGTTAAGGAATAAATGGTTTTAAAATGGTGCAATCTTAAAATACTTAGGGGTGCAGCTATGTCGCTACGCAATGAGCCTTTAGATTGGCAACTTGAAACGAATAATCCCTATATACCAGTTTATCATCAAGGGAATTTGGTAGGTTTTTTCAAACCAGAATATGCCAATGAAATTATTAAAACTTTAAATGAAGAAGAAGTTTTAAAGAAAGCACTAAAAATGGCTTGTACTGATTTAATTAAAAAAATCGGCGGCGATACCAGAAAAGTCAATTATTTAATGGAAAAATATGTAAAAACTAGTGAGCGTCCCAAGCATGGAGCTAGAGCGATCGCAGTTTTACTTCGTGATAGGCAAAAAGAGCTGGATTTGAGTAATCAGGAGTTTGCAAAATTCTGCGACACCTTTAAATTATCCCCTACTGAACTGAATAATATTTATGCTGGAGAAGCATTTGATGATAGTTTGTTAGCGCCCCTTTCACGTATATTAGGGATGGCAAAAGAGCAATTGCTGAAAGTGCGAGATGGTTCCGAAGAATCAAGTAATACATGAAACAGCAAATCAAAATTTTCAAATAATCTAAAATTGTGAAAACAGACATCATTTTTTATCGGCTGTTTCAAGAATTCCCTGATATCTTTTTTGAACTTATTGGTAATCCTCCAGAATCAGCTAGCCTTTATCAATTTTCATCAGTTGAAATCAAACAAACAGCCTTCAGAATCGATGGTGTGTTTCTGCCTACACAAGGAAGCGAGAACCCGATTTACTTTGTAGAAGTGCAATTTCAAGCTGATGGGGAAATTTATTCACGGCTAATTGCAGAAATATGTTTATACCTCCGTCAAAATCAACCATCAAATGACTGGGGTGCTGTGGTTTTATACCCAAACAGGAATGTAGATACAGGCGATATCAAACATTACCGTGAGTTTTTCACAAGTGGGCGCGTCAGACGCATTTATTTGGATGAATTAGGTGAGGCTGCATCGCTTCCAATTGGCATTGCAACTGCTAAATTAGTAATTGCAACCGACGATATAGCGATCGCACAAGCAAGAGAGTTGATAGACAGAACTAAGTCCGAGATAAACTCACCACCAAAACAGCAGCAATTATTACAATTTATCGAGACTATTTTGGCTTATAAGTTTCCCACAATGAGTAGGGAGGAGATGGAGGAAATGTTTGGATTAAGCGAGTTAAAGCAAACCAGATTTTATCAGGAAGCCTTTCAGGAGGGTGTTGAACAAGGTAAGGTTCAAGGCATCGAACAAGGCATTTAACAAGGTAAGGTTCAAGGCATTGAACAAGGCATTGAACAAGGTAAGGTTCAAGGCATTGAACAAGGTAGGGTTCAAGGCATTGAACAAGGTAAACTCAGAGCAGTACCAGCAATGTTGGCAGCCGGGTTGACTGTAGAACAAGTAGCACAGGCGCTAGATTTGAGTGTCGAACAAGTTAGACAAGCCGCGCAGTAGGATTCTTCTGATCAAGGAGTAGAGGAATTGGTGGACTACAACATAGGAACTATGAGTTTCAAAGATACAAAAATTTATCAAGAAGCATTTGAAGAAGGGCGTTTGGAAGGTTTACGGCAATCAGTACCTCGTCTATTAGATTTAGCGTTAACTATTGAGCAAGTTGCGGAGGGATTAGGTTTAACTATAAACCAAGTTCAAAACGCAAAACTCTATCATGATGGCATCCAAATAGGGGAGCGTAGAGCCAAATTACAATTAATACCCACCTTGTTGAAATTTGGGGTGACAGTGGAACAAGTGGCTGAGGCATTTGATTTCAGTGTCGAAGAAGTCAGACAAGTAGCACAAAGTCAACCTTGAGATAGATGTGGTAAATTTTATCCGTGGCTCAAGCCAAATTTAGTTTGCGGCTTCCAAACTTGATCACGACGAATTTATAGTTAATTTTTGTTAATATTAGAGGCGGTGTTAGTACTTCGTCCTCAACCACCCACTCCCTACCTGAGAGAAACTTAATGCTGCGACTAGAACATATAAGTAAAATTTATCCCACAGGCGAAGTTCTCAAAGATATCAACTGGGAAGTTAAACCAGGCGATCGCATTGGCTTAGTCGGTGTCAATGGTGCTGGAAAATCCACCCAACTAAAAATCATCTCTGGGGAAATGGAACCCACCGCCGGCGAAATTATTCGTCCTAATAGCTTACATATAGCCTACCTTAACCAAGAGTTTGAAGTAGACCCCACTCGCACCGTTAGAGAAGAATTTTGGACTGTCTTCAAAGAAGCCAACGAAGTACAGTTATCTCTGGCGCACATACCACAAGAGATGGAAACGGCTAGCCCAGAAGAACTGGATCGACTGATCGACAAGCTGGATCGCTTGCAGCGTAAATTTGAAGCCTTGGATGGCTACAACTTAGATGCACGCATCGGGAAAATTTTACCAGAGATGGGGTTTGGGCTAGAAGATGGCGATCGCCTCGTCAGTGCCTTCAGTGGTGGTTGGCAAATGCGGATGAGTTTAGGTAAAATCCTGCTGCAAAAACCTGACTTGTTGCTGCTGGATGAACCGACTAACCACTTAGATTTAGAAACCATTGAGTGGTTGGAAAATTACCTCAGAGGGCTGGTTACACCGATGGTAATAGTCTCCCATGACCGGGAGTTCCTTGACCGCCTCTGTACCCAAATTGTGGAAACTGAACGTGGCGTTTCCAGTACCTACCTTGGTAACTACTCAGCATATTTGGAACAAAAAGCCGAAAGTCAATCAGCACAACTTAGTGCTTACGAACGTCAGCAAAAAGAATTAGAGAAACAGCAAACCTTTGTTGATAGATTCCGCGCCAGTGCTACCCGCAGTACCCAGGCAAAAAGCCGGGAAAAGCAACTCGATAAAATTGAGCGCATTGAAGCACCCATTGCTGGGGTAAGAACTCTACACTTCCGTTTTCCCCCTGCACCCCGCAGTGGACGCGAGGTAGTAGACATTAAAGATTTAACTCATCTTTATGGTGATAAAATCCTGTTTTTGGCAGCAAATCTCCTAATTGAAAGAGGCGATCGCATTGCTTTTCTTGGCCCCAACGGTGCTGGAAAATCTACCCTTCTGCGCGTAATTATGGGTATGGAACCACCAACTGAAGGTAGCGTTCAATTAGGGGATCATAACGTTATTCCCGGTTACTTTGAGCAAAATCAAGCTGAAGCTTTAGACTTGAAGAAAACTGTCATGGAAACTATCCATGATGAAGTTCCAGACTGGGATAATCAAGAAGTCCGCACGCTTTTGGGACGCTTCTTATTTACTGGTGATACTGTATTTAAGGCAGTCGGGGCATTAAGTGGAGGAGAAAAAGCTCGTTTGGCCTTGGCAAAAATGCTCTTACGTCCCGCGAACTTATTAATTTTAGATGAGCCGACAAACCACCTAGATATTCCAGCGAAGGAAATGCTGGAAGAAGCGCTGAAAAACTATGATGGTACGGCAATTGTAGTTTCCCACGATCGCTACTTTATTTCTCAAGTAGCTAACAAAATCGTCGAAATTCGTGATGGTGAATTCCGCGTTTACTTAGGAGACTATCATTACTATCTCCAGAAAATTGTCGAAGAAAAAGAACAAGCAAAATTAGCTGCGATCGCTGCCGAAAAAGCTGCTAAAAAAGCTGGGAAAGCTTCTACCAAAAAGAAATAAGTGATTGAATACGGACTTAGTAGTAGTGCTAAAAGGCTACTACTAAGTAATCATTTATTATTAGCGCTCAACAAAATTACAGAATAATCGCTAAGGTTTAAAAAATATTTCAAAAAACTGTAAGTCTTTCATAAAAGAAATTAATAAGCAAAAATTCACTTGCGACGTGGATTAGCAATGGTATCATTCGGGTATTACAAAAAGTAAAGGGCAATTTTACTATGACCAAAGCACCTGTTGCTCCTGTGGTGCTAGTCATTTTAGACGGATGGGGCTACTGCGAAGAAAAGCGAGGAAACGCTATTGTTGCTGCTAAAACTCCCATTGTGGACAGTTTATGGACAGCTTACCCGCACACTCTCATCCGCACATCAGGAAAAGCCGTAGGGTTGCCAGAGGGTCAAATGGGCAACTCGGAAGTTGGTCATTTGAACATTGGTGCTGGGCGAGTTGTACCGCAAGAACTGGTACGCATCTCTGATGCGGTCGAAGACGGTTCTATTGCATTAAACCCAGCACTTGTCAAAATTTGCCAGGAAGTTCGTTCTCGGAATAGCAAGCTACATCTAGTCGGGCTTTGTTCTGAGGGAGGGGTACATTCGCATATCACCCATCTATTCGGACTACTTGACTTAGCCAAAAACCAGCAAATTCCAGAAGTTTGTATCCACGCCATCACCGATGGTCGTGACACCGCCCCAACAGAAGGGGTAAAAGCAATCACACTGCTGCAAGATTATTTAGACCGTACAGGAATTGGACGCATAGTCACCCTCAGCGGTCGCTACTACGCGATGGATCGCGATCACCGATGGGATCGGGTCAAACGCGCCTACGACGTGATGACCCAAGATGGTACAGGTGATAATCGCACGGCTGTGGAAATCTTGCAAGCATCTTACGCCGAAGGGGTAAAAGATGAATTTATCAACCCCATCCGAATTGCACCCGGCGCAATAGAACCAGGGGATGGGGTGATATTTTTCAACTTCCGCCCCGATCGCTCCAGACAACTGACTCAAGCTTTGGTCAGTGCCACTTTTAACGGTTTTGAAAGACAGCAAATTACACCACTGTCTTTTGTCACTTTTACACAGTATGATTCAGACTTACCTGTAGCTGTAGCCTTTGAGCCTCAGAATCTCAGTAACATTCTGGGAGAAGTCATAGCTAATCATGGTCTGAATCAGTTCCGCACCGCCGAAACAGAAAAATATGCCCACGTCACCTATTTCTTTAATGGGGGTCTGGAGGAACCTTTTGCTGGAGAAGATCGGGAATTAGTAAGCAGCCCAATGGTCGCTACTTACGATCACGCCCCAGCGATGTCAGCAGCAGCAGTTACAGATGTTGCGATCGCTGCGATTCAAAAGGGTACGTATTCTCTAGTTGTAATTAACTATGCCAATCCAGACATGGTAGGGCATACTGGTCAAATCGACGCTACCATTACAGCAATTGAAACAGTTGATCGCTGTTTAGGTCGCTTACTAGAGAGCGTTATCAAAGCCGGTGGGACAACAATTATTACTGCCGATCATGGCAACGCTGAGTATATGCTAGATGATGGGGGTAATCCCTGGACAGCCCACACCACTAACCCAGTCCCCTTTATATTGGTAGAAGGCGAGAAAGTCAAAATCCCTGGATATGGTACAAATGTCGAACTGCGAAGCGATGGTAAGCTATCCGATATTGCCCCCACAATTCTAGAGATTTTACAGCTGCCTCAACCACCAGAGATGACAGGGCGATCGCTGCTGAAAACAGCAGATTATGAACTGCAACGCACTCGCACCCCTGTGCAAGTAGGGCTGTAAAAGAGTTCTGAGTCCCTGAGTTAGGAGTTTTTAGTGAACTCCTAACTTTTGAATTCAGAATTCAGAATTCAGAATTCTGTTTTTTGAAAAATTGTTATAAATTATAAATGAGATTCCTACCATGACAGCTACTAATATCGTGCAAGGCATTTGGGCGTTTTCCGCCACTGGTTTGATTATCTTAGTTTTACTACATAGCCCCAAAGGTGATGGTATTGGAGCCATTGGTGGACAAGCCCAGCTATTTAGCAGTACCAAAAGTGCAGAAAACACCTTAAATCGAATTACTTGGGCATTAACAGTAATTTTCCTCGGTTTAACAGTGGTTTTAAGTGCTGGTTGGCTGCCTAAATAAGGATAGGTCAATGGGGAAAAAAACCCAACACCAAATACTTAACATCCTAATAAATTTAATCTCACAACGGTTAATTACAGCTCTTGCCTTATTTATTGGCACAGGGCTGTTTATCGTTTGTATTAATCTTCATTCGAGTTATGGATTTACAATAATATCAAAAGATGTATATTCAGACTCAGTAATCTCTCTTTCCACCTCACCCATCCCAAAACCCCATCCCTTACCGCCCACACTCGCACAGTGGCAAGATAGCACTAATAGTGGTGACTACTTTTCACAAGTCACAACAACCCAAGTTGGTTATTTAGTCTGGTCACAATTTCCCATTCGAGTTTACGTAGAACCACCAAAATCCGTTAACGAAAAACAAGCTCAAGTATGGGTTAATGGTGTCTTGCAGGGTGTAAAGGAATGGAGCAATTATTTACCTTTGACAATAGTAAAACAGCCAGAAATTGCTGATATTACGATCGCACGAAAAGCGCCACCTCTACAAATTTCCCCTGGTAGTAGTAAACCTCGTGCGCGATCAGCACAAACTACTTACGAGTTATACACTACCAACAAAGTTTTATCCCACCGCTTCACTATCTTGCTAAGTCCCAGTCAAACAGGTGAGTATCTTATTGCAGCTACCCGGCACGAATTCGGTCATGCACTGGGAATTTGGGGCCATAGTCCACTACAAACTGATGCCCTATATTTTTCTCAAGTTCGTAACCCGTTGCCTATTTCTTCCAGAGATGTAAATACTCTAAAACGGATTTATGAACAGCCAACTAGTTTGGGCTGGTCTTTAGGGGATAATTCAAAGATTAATTGATCAATCTGACTTGCGTGGTAAGAGAATTCTGAGTGAGGTATCTGTATTCATAAGTCACAAATCATTGTATGACTAGAATATTAGTCAATGCTGCCTCAATACGCTTGGGTTAAGGGCTACTGGCAAAAATTTTGGGTTTTTGAGACGCGATAAATCGCCGTCTCTACAAATGTTTTGGTCTTATCTGAACTGTATTGAATGTTGCGTAACATTCTTGCCCGATCGCATTGATTACCATCTCATAATTTACAGTGCGATCGCACTTCTTCCCTTTCCCTAAGCTCTACGACTTAGCGGTAGTGGTCGCTGTGCTAAAACTTCTTTATAAAGTTCTTCCAGCAGAGTAATATTTTTACTAAGGGTATAGCGGTCTAATACACGCTGTCTGGCTTTTTGCCCCAGTAAGGTTGTTAACTCTGGATGGTCTTGCAATACTGGCAAGAGGGTTTTTAACTGCGATCGCGCGGTTTTAGTACTAATAACTATACCTGCGCCCTTTTCTAATACTTCTCCATCTGCACCCACATCTGTTGCTAAACAAGCCAACCCACATGACATTCCCTCTAACAGAGATAGGGACAACCCCTCTACCAATGAAGGTAGAACAAATACATCTGCGCCCCGCAAAATTTCGATCCGTCGGTCTTCATCAGCAACAAATCCCAACCAGATAATGCCGTATTCTGAACCATAAAACGGCTCTAAGGAAGACTTCAAAGGGCCATCGCCAACAATTAGCAACTTCGTACCAGGCCCCATTGCCGACTGCTTCCAAGCGCGGAGTAGAGCTTCGACATTTTTCTCTGGCGCTATTCGACCTTGGTAAACAAACAAGCGATCGGCTTTAAATTCTGCTTTGATTTGAGAAAATCCTGGAGAATACTTAACGGTATCAACACCATTGGGAATTACAGCAATATTTTCTTCCCTTACGCCCATCCCTGCCAATAATTCTCGCTGAATTTGGGAAAATACAATCACGCGATCGTAGTTAACTAAAAAAGGTGCGTAAAGCTGATAAGCCAAAAGCTGTGTTCCCGATACCAGCTTTGCTCCTTTACCAGCAAATGGTGTGTGAAAAGTTGCAACTAGGGGCAATCTTAGTTCCTCACAGATTTCCGGTAGAAAAAAGTCTAGAGGAGATAATGTTAAGGAAGCGTGGACTACATCTGGCTTGATTTCCCGCAGCGAATCAGTTAAAACTTTGGTTGCTTTAAAAGTAGGAATTGTATAAACCTGAGACTTGTAAATGAATGGGAGCGAAACCTCTCGAAGATTTGGCCAATTCTCAGGTTCAGACTCTTCCTGTGCGAAGTGAAGAAAGCTAACTTGATGTCCCCTATCTAGCAAAGCATTTGTAATTTCTCGACTGTAGGTTACATTGCCGCAAAAGGGTGATTTTTTTCCAATCCAGGCTATACGCATTCTTTATTTGGCTGTAAGAAAAGCGGGTTTGAGCTATTAATTGTGTGCCCTTTGTGATTTTTATTTTATCTAGCTATACTTGCTGGCTTTTATTTATTAAAAATTGCCACCACGTCGTAGTTTAAAAAGCATATTTGGAAGCTGATTAAATTCGTGGATTGATGGCTTTATTTATTTTACGTATAAGTTGTTAATTTCTGATACTTAAACAACTTACTCTGACTAATGTCAGATTGATATCCCACAAGTATATGATAAATTTTCACTGACCACAGTTTAGCATGAACACAAAAGCTTTAAGGAAATTAGTAATTACTTCAAGGTAATGAATAATAACTCCTCTTAGCTGATAACTACTTACGTGAGTTATACCAGGTTAATATACCTCCTGAAAAGACGATCGCAGCTAATCCCAAAAAAACTACCTGTAATCCCAAAAAGGTTTCTGCGACACCAGCTAAAGCTAAAGGTAAGGAGAGGGCAATATTAATTACATTGTTTTGCAAGCCAAATACTTTACCACGCATTTCTGGTGGTGTTTCTGTTTGGATTGCGGTTTGCATGGGAATTCCTACTAGGGCTCCAAAGATACCTAATAACGCCACCAGTAACAGGACTAGCCATAGTTGGGTTGTAAAGATTGATAGACCAATCAGAGATGCTGCCATACCCATACAACCACAAAGACTTAGTTGGGTATAGGAAAAGCGTTGACCAAATTGACCGAGAATTGTTGCTCCCGCAGCAATGCCAACACCACCGGCTGCGAGTAAAAAGCCGAACTGGGAGGCTTTCATGTTGGGAATTATTTCTGCCATCCGAACAGCTAGAACAGTTAATGCTGCAAAGACAGAAAACAAGATAATCAGCTGAAGCAAAGCATTGCGGACGCGATGATTGGCTTTGAGGTAGGCAAAACCATCTCGCAAATCAGAGAATACGTGAGGGAATTCTGTATCAGGGTGGTGGTGTTTTTCCTTAGTTGCTAGGAGGAATAAAATTAGTCCAGCGATCGCATAACTACCACCAACTAATAGTTCTTTGCCCAAACTACCGCTACCACCAATTTGCGACCAAAGTCCATCTGCGATCGCTAATAATGGTTCTCCGACAGCAAACCCAACAATCACCGATGCCATCATCGTTGTCGTATAAAGCGAATTAGCTGAGAGTAAATGCTGTTCTTCCACCACTAAAGGAATTGCTGCCTGTTCCGCCGGCGCAAAAAACTGTGTCAGTGTAGAAACTAGAAAAGTCACACCCAGTATGATCAAAAAACCTACTGGCATAACTCCTATGGGTTTCCAGCCATGAGTCAACCACAGCAGGAAGGGAATTGACAAAACCAGGATGCCGCGCCAAATATTCGTTGCCACCAGCACAGCCTTTTTTGACCAGCGATCGACAAACACGCCAGCAACGGAACCAAATAATACGGCTGGAATCGTAAAAGCCATCATCAAGACTGATACCCAACCACTAATACTCTGATTACTAGCCTGAAACTGAGTATTAATCAAAGCAATCATCAGCACTAAATAAACTTTATCTGCTAATTGGGAGAAAACTTGACCGCCCCAAAGAGCCAGGAAATTAGGGTTTTTTAATACAGGCAAAAACCCCTGCTGTGTTACATTCCCAGAAACAGCTTCTCCACCTGAACCAGATCCATCTAATTTGGGTGATTCTGTTTCTGGGGTAGTAGCTACTGGCAAACTCTGCCCGTTGCTATTTGCCTCAGCAGTAGTTAATTTGTCCTCAGATTGTATTTCTGGAACATCAGTTTTTGGGATCTGGGCTGTCCAACTTTGATCGTTTTTAGAAACGTCTTTTGGGGACATTTCTTGGCTATTGATTTGACTAGGTGTACACTTTGAAACGGCACTCAAGTGATTCTTGACGTTAGGATCTGATATCCTATTCTGTTTTTTAACGAGGCTTGGTGACAAAGGCAGGATTTTTTTATCCAAATCAGATGGTTGCATCATGGTTGGCAGCAAAATAAGAATCGATCAAGGTAGCAGAGCGAATAGGGCGACCTAATTGGTACTGAGCATACTGGCGCAAAATCTGCTCAACAGATAACCAGTTATGGTCTCTAGCACCATCAATTTGCATTATCTCTGGTTGTGACAGATGTTGAAGCAAAGCCAGTTCCATAGCACCCAGACGACTAGAAATCAAAGGTATTTCTTGCCGATGCACAACAACTGTTTGGGCATGGGGCATGGGCAATGGGATATGGGGAATGGGGTATTGGTTATTACTCTCCCCCTTTCCCTCTGTTCGTAAACGTTTCCAAGTTTCTAAGCAAATCGTTCCACCCGTAGGAACGCTAAATCCTATCTGCCAGTTGGGGTCTGTAAAGTCTGGCTTGAGGGAGCGCCCAGATAAGCAGCATACTTGCACTTGCGGTGTTACTCCTGCTAAGGCTAAAAGGTGAAACACCCCATGAGCCAGATGAGCCAAAACACCAGATGCATTTGTACTAGACAATGCTTCTAATCGATGGAGATGTTCATTGAACAACTCATAAAGTTCTTCTTGGGGTTGTTCGCTCAAAGCTTGAGAGAGGACTATTTCTGCTAAATATTGGCTAGCAGCCAATTTTCCCAAATCTTTAGCTAAACCAGGATAAGTTTTTAACGTCTGTGCTTGAGTAATTTTATCAAGCGATCGCCCTTTGGCGATCAATAGTTCATTCACAACAAACATACCACTCCTGCCGCCCAAGCTGGAGTTGTGCTTACGTGCCCCTGGAGCCACTGCTCGAATCAGACCGAATTCTGGTGTCAAAATGGTCACTATTTTATCTGATTCTCCCAGCACCTGAGTTTTAAGATTAATTCCGGTTGCTTTGTAGGTTCTACTCATTAGTCATTAGTCATTAGCCAATCAATTTTGGATTTTGGATTTTAGATTAACGCCATACCTAAAAGTAGGGATTTACAAAAGGAATACAAGGATTTTAGATTTTTCCATAGTTGAAACTAGCTGCTCTGAAACCAGGTTTAAATTTTGAATCCTTCAATCCTTCAATCCAAAATCTAAAATTGGTCATTGGGTTAGGACAAAGGGCATAGATGTGCCCGCAGTTTTTCGCAGGTTAGGAAGATAAACAAATGACTATTCACCCTTCCCCAGATTATCGCGCTGGCGGATCAAATCGATACCGCGAGATGTGCCTAATCTAGTAGCACCCGCTACGATTAAGTCTAGAGCTTGATTAATAGTGCGGATACCACCCGCAGCTTTAATTCCCACCCTTTCTTTTGCCAATTCCTGCAAAAATCGCACATCTGCCACTGTTGCACCGCCATTCCAACCTGTACTAGTTTTTAAGAAAGCCGCCCCCGCCTCCATAGCGATTTCAGCAGCTATTTTTTTCTCCGCATCTGTCAACAGATTGGTTTCCAAAATTACCTTGACAGTTTGCCCAGTCTCTTCACAAATTTCGGCAATTTCCCGGTGGACTTCTTCAGTTTTACCAGCTTTCAACCAGCCCAAGTTCATGACCACATCCAATTCAGTGGCTCCATTATCCGCCGCTTCTTGAGCCTCATAGAGTTTCACTGCTGAAGTTGTCGCACCAGAGGGAAAGCCAATCACAGTACACACTTTCGGATTTTTGCCGTGGAGGAGTTCGACAGCTTGTTTGACATAGGTGGGGTACAAGCAAACTGCCGCAAAATTGAATCTATATGCTTCTTCACACCACTGCTGAACCTGCTCTGGAGTAGCCGTTGGCGTTAACAGGGCGTGATCGATAAATGGCGCAATATCAATATCTGGATAGTCTGCTGCCATCGTGTCTTCTGCCAGTAATTGATTATTAAACTTTATAAAAAATTAAAACATTTCTTATATATATATTAAACCATATTTATTACGAGTTTATCCTGAAAACAAGCTACTAACTTATTTTTGATGTTACTTCTGTAGATGTTGCGGAATTAGTATAAGTGTTTAAGTTGACATTAGGCTTAGTAAGGTTAGAAATATTAACAGCATTTTTTACACCAATTCCTAAGAAGTTAGTAATAGTTTTAGCTAACGCATTGGATGCCAAATAGGGTACGCCATTACCAATAGTCTTAAACATATTAGTGAGTGACATATTATCTGGAAGTACAAAATTTGCAGGTAAAGATTGGATAGCTAAAGCTTCCGCCACAGATATTCGCCGGATTTTATAGGGATGCAAATGCACTTCATTATTTCCATAGCAAGCTGTCGGAGAGTAACGCCATCTGTGAAGACGCTTGAAAGACTTTTTAGAATCATCTCCTTCATCAATAGCAGCAAATCTTGTGATACCTGCCCTTGGTTTAAAACAGTTTTCAGTATTAGGATGCTTCAAGACATTATTTTTTCTAAACCAGTATTCAACTGTTAATTCTTGAGGGATGCCGTCAGGACAAAGCATGATGGAATTTTCTTGGAATGGATCGCACTTCTGCCAAGGGTAAGCAAAAACCTCTTTCTTAGGATATAAAATATGATTTTCCCAAGGAAAATCCTTCTCGTTAAGTAGCTTTTCACTACCGAATTTTATTCCTATATCTTTGATAAAATTATTTCGGAAACCAACGAGAATAATTCTTTCTCTGTCCTGGGGTACACCATATTCAATAGCATTAATTAACTGCTCTGTTAAGATATAGCCTGCTTCTAGTAGTTGTTGCTTGAGCGATTCAAAAAATAAACGGTGCTTTGTTGTTCTCCACAACCCCTTAACGTTCTCAAATAAAAAGAAATCTGGAAGATTGCGGCAAATTAATTCAACATAAGAAGCGGAAAGCTTGCCATTATCTCCTAATCGTCCTCTATTTTTCCCGCCAATAGAAAAATCAGGACAGGGAGGCCCACCAATGAAGCCCACAATATTATTAGATTTGCGGCAGTCTTGTACTAACTCGCGGAGGTGTTGTGCTTGTAAACCTTCGTGAAGTTGGCTTACATCTCCTCTTTCTCCGTGATGATACCCGTATTCTGGCAATGGCAGATTGAGAATCTGCCGTGAATATCGGTATGCTGCCATGAATGGTGAAAACATTTCATTGACGTAAACAATATTAAAACCGCTAGTTTCAAAACCTAAATCTAGGAATCCCGAACCAGCAAAAAAGGAGAAAATACAAGGGCGAACGCTCATTCAATAACTAAATATTGTGAAACAGTCTTAATTAATATCAGAATACTTAGGGTTTATACCTACGTACCAATCAAAATTTAAAAATTTGAAGGCTGCTTAAATAGTAAAAAAATTCATACTTCCTCTAAGTATTTAATATCTAAGTTTACTCAATCTTTAAGGAAAATCCCTGACAGAAAAAGAGTCTGAAGTCACAATTAAATATAAGAGTTTCTAAGCTCTAAACAATGTTGAAGATAAATATTTGTCATTCAACAAAAAACCGGGGTACTTCAGACTAACTTTTATGCGAATTTTAATTTACTCTTACAACTACTATCCAGAGCCAATTGGTATTGCCCCACTGATGACTGAATTAGCAGAGGGACTAGTGAAGCGTGGGCATCAAGTGCGCGTAGTCACCGCTATGCCCAACTACCCTGAGCGTCAAATTTACCAGGAATATCGGGGCAAGTGGTATCTCAACGAATATAAAAATGGCGTTCAAATCCAACGCAGTTACGTTTGGATTCGTCCCCAACCCAACCTATTAGATCGGGTGTTACTAGATGCTAGTTTCGTTGTCACTAGTTTTGTACCTGCCCTCTTTGGTTGGCGGCCAGATGTGATTCTCTCAACATCGCCATCTTTGCCAAGCTGTGTGCCAGTTGCTCTTTTAGGATGGTTACGTGCTTGTCCTGTGATCTTAAATTTACAAGATATATTACCAGAAGCAGCTGTTCACGTTGGTCTACTGAAAAATAAATGGCTTATAAAGTTATTCACAGTGTTGGAAAAATTTGCTTACCACACTGCTAGTAAGATTAGCGTCATTGCCGATGGTTTTGTGGACAATTTGCGATCTAAGGGCGTAAAAGCTGACAAAATTGTGCAAATTCCTAACTGGGTTGATGTAAATTTCATCCGCCCTTTGCCTCAAGAAAATAACCCGTTCCGCGAAGCACATAACCTGAATGGCAAATTTGTAGTACTTTATTCTGGTAACATTGCCCTAACCCAAGGCTTAGAAAGCGTTGTCAAAGCCGCTTCTGTGTTGCGCCATATCCCAGATATTGTTTTTGTGATCGTTGGAGAAGCAAAAGGTTTACAGCGATTGCAACAGGAATGTCTAGACTGCGGTGCAGATAACGTTTTGCTGCTACCATTTCAACCCCGCAAATCTTTGCCACAAATGTTGGCGGCTGCCGATGTTGGTTTAGTAGTGCAAAAGAAAAATGTTGTATCCTTCAATATGCCATCAAAAATTCAAGTGCTACTTGCCAGTGGAGTGGCCTTAGTTGCCTCTGTACCTGAGAATGGTACAGCAGCAAGAGCCATCAGGCAAAGTGGCGGCGGAGTTATCGTTCCTCCAGAAGATTCCCAAGCTTTAGCGATGGAAATTTTAGATTTGTACCAAAACCCCGAAAAAGTCAAAACTCTGGGTTATAAAAGTCGCAAATATGCCGTTGAAAACTATGCTTTTGAACAAGCTTTAAATCAGTATGAGTCATTGTGTTACTCATTGATCGCAGAGCGTGGAACAATTCAGTCTAACAGAGTTACAAAACAAGAAGTTTAATCTACAGCAATGGGGTTAGATTGCACAAAGTGCTAAATTCAAAACCCCTAAGATTTTGCTCCTGTTGGGCATAATTTTCGTAACCTGTTTATGGTGGGCTGTACTTAGAAGCTAAACGTCGTCCGAACCGTACCAACATAAGTATTGTGATTACTATCATTATGTTCTGGACTTGTAATCACAAATAGTCCCGGAGTTATTGCCAGATTATCTGTGACTAGAAAATGGTAAAAGGCTTCGAGATGTAAAGACGTATCCTTATCTTTGAAGTCATCACCGAAACTATTGTGGGTCACTTTGGGAGGTTGACCCACCGCAAATCCTGCAAAGCTACCTTTTCGTCCGATATCTTTGAGAGCTAGTAGCACTGCCCATGTAAAGATGGACGCATTGGGATCTGCTGGTAAATCTTCTGCTTTTGCATGAATAAAACCAACTCGGCCACCGAGGGTAATAACTGGGCTAAGTTGCCAAGCAGCTTCTGCGCCAAATGAATTAGCAACGATCGCATCTGCCTCATCATTAAATGGATCGCTGGTTAATTCGCTTCCAGTTCCCGTCTTCAAATTGTTATGAGAGTGAATATAGGTAAGGCTGAGTTCTGTTGTTTTAGTGGGTTCGAGGGTTAGTTGAGCGATCGCTCCGTAAGGGCTAGCAAAAATCCCCTTCTCTGAATTAGCTGCATTGCTGCTGAGATATCCTAATGACAAATTCAAAGCTTTATTCAAATTATGAGAAATACCGATACCTGTGCCACTACCTTGTCGGCGAATGGGATTTTCTCGTCCAAATGTAGAAATCGATCCGTCTCCACTACCGCTAAAAAGAGGATTGACGCTAGGAACAAAGTCGCCTAATCCTCCTCCCAACGCATACAAAGTCATGCGGGTTCGTTTACCTAGTGGAAATCTGTACTCTAGCTCATCTACTTCCACCTCATTTTCATCGTCACCATCAAATCCCAAATTTGCCATTTGAGTTCCAGTCACATCTTCTAATGCTGGTGTATTCCTTGCTTGTAAGCGTACTTCCAATTTATCTTTTCCAGTAAAACTGCTTACGAAGCTCAGACGGACGCGATCGCTCAATACTAAATTTTCATTTATTGGTTTACTGCTATTGGCTCTCTTCTCACCAGCGAATCCAGTCACAGCAAAGATGACTTCGGCCTCAAGCTCAACATGGGGTGAAAACTGTTGCGTTTCTAATGCAGCAATGTTGGTTTCTAATGAAGTAACTCGTTTTTCAAGTGTTTTTATTTCTGCCGACAATTCAGAAACGGATGTGATTTTACTTAATGCTTGATTATCAGCATTAGATTCACTAAAGATATTAGGTTTATCGGGAATGGGTGTTGCAATAGCTGGATTTATGCTACTCAAAGTGCATGAGATAATTAAACTAATTAATCGAAATTGTCGCCAATAAGTTGAAGCTAACAATGCTTTCTCCTGAAAATTAGCAATTAGGATATAAGAATTTGAATATCAAGACGAACCGCAGAGGCGCAGAGAACACAGAGAGAATAAGGAGAAATTTTTCCGAATGATTTAGGATTTTTATAGAAAATAAGAGTTTAAATCATGATGCGTTTCTAATATGTAAGCGCTGTTCACATAAATTTAATAATATTTTTGTAAAAGGGCGACGTTCTAAAAATTGTGTACTGATATGAATATGTCGTACTAATGTTAAGGTAGCGTAGGATTCAATTGAAGTTTTGAATTCCTCGCTTGTAAGCTGAATAAATCTTTCAGTTAAGGCAGTTTCCCAATCGTGTAATGCTTCTGAATTGCCAAGGATGCGAAGGCTGTATTCTTTAATATGACCAATGAAGTTACCGATATCAATCGCCGGATTACCTTCACAATATAAGTCAAGGTCGATAAGATACAAACGAGAACCATTAACAATTACTTGATCGGGATAAAAATCTCGGTGGATACCACAGTGTTTTTGTTCTGGAGTATTTTCTCCTAAATGATTAGATGCCACTAATATTTGTTCTAAGCGTTTTTTCCACTCTGGATATTGTTGTATCACCAATAGAATCCTTTCATTCAAGATTCGCAGTTCATCTGACATGGTATGAGAACGGCGAGGAGGAATGTTTGTTTGGTGAAGTTTATGAGCAACTTCAGCAATTCGTTTTGCTAGGAAAATGGTGTTGGTTTGAGTTAATAATTGAGTGGCGATCGCTCCTTGAACTTTTCGCTGCAACCACATCTGCCATTCGGGAATTATCCCTACAGGTTGCGGTACTGAAATTCCATCAGCGCTATCATCTGCAAATCCTTTTTGCCACAAGGATTTTTGTAGTTCATAACTATTAAAGTCTGTTCCTTTAGCTCGGATTTTGCCAATTAGGGTAATGGTTTGTCCGTGATTATTCAGCAATTCATATTCAATCAAACAACGCCGTCCCGGTTTGTGACGCATGACTTCGATTTTTTGCAGTTGGGAATTTTGAAATGTTGGCAAGTACTCAGTGAACCGCTGTTGTACTTCCAATGGATCAAGAGCGGCTGACAAAAATGGCATTTTGGAATCAGTTACACTGTTGAAGCGATCGCTGACGAAAACAGTCATATTTATTAGGTGTAAATCTAAAAACTTTTATTCTCTCTGCACAATATGCAGCGCCATAATTGGGTTATGTCATCAGAGGATTTGACTTTTCACTCAGTTCGGATTGCGGTTTGCATTTGATACAATGCCGCATAGCAACCATTCTGTTGCATCAATTCCAGATGAGTGCCTTGTTCTAGCACCTGCCCATTTTCAATGTAAAGAATTATATCTGCACGAGTTGCAAGATACAGATCATGAGTAATTAAGAAGGTGGTGCGGTTTTGCGAGAGCCGTTGTAGAGCATCAACGATCGCTTTCTCGTTGCCTTGATCTAGCCCAGTTGTGGGTTCATCTAAAATCAAAATTGGAGCTTGACGAATAGCAGCGCGGGCGATCGCAATTCGTTGGCGTTGTCCACCTGAAAGGGTTGCGCCTCTTTCTCCCACAAGCGTGTTGTATCCTTGGGGTAAAGCTTGAATGAAATCATCAGCATTAGCTAGACGAGTGGCTGCTTCAATTTCTGCATCCGACACGCCGGCAATACCGTAGGCAATATTTTCTCGAATGGTAGCGGCAAATAAGAGACTATCTTGCAAAACTACACTAATTTGTGGGCGTAATGATTCCAATGTGTACTCGCGGATATCCCGCCCATCAATCATGACTTTACCCATCGTCGGGTCATAAAGTCGTAATAATAGACTTACTAAAGTAGATTTACCACCACCAGATGTACCAACGATCGCTACTTGCTGCCCTGGTTGAATGGTTAAATTGATGTCTTCCAGCAGAACTTGTCCTGGTTCATAGGCAAAGTGAACATGATCAAAACAAACCTCACCTCGGAAAATTGGAGCCGGTATTGCATCCGGCAAATCTCGGACATCGGGTTGCTGTGATAATACATCTAAAATTCGCTCACCAGAGGCAGCAGCTTTAGCAAGTCTTCCGGTGTACTTAGCAAAGTTCTGAACCGGCTTAAAGGCATTTTTGAGATAGGTGAGAAATACCAGCACATCACCCGGTGTCAGAGCATTTCGCAATGCCAGCCAGGAGCCGTACCATAAAACAATTGCTGTTCCTAGTGCAATCACAACATCAACGGTTCGTTCGAGATGAGCAGCAAGGCGTTGGGTTCTTACACTCTCCTTTAGGCTATGGTGATTTTGTTGAGAAAAAACTCGCGCAAAGGCATCTTGTAGTGAAAGGGCTTTGACTAATTTAATGGCAGCAATTGACTCAGCAGCCGTCGCCGCCACAGCTCCTTCTTGTTTCCGTTGCTTTAATGAGGACTCTCGAATTCGCTGACTCAGCCGATTTGTGACTAATACAAACAACGGTAGGGTAAGTAGTGCAAGTAGGGTGAGGCTGCTATTTATCCAAAACATCACGCCAATCATGCCAAACAGCGTCAGAATGCTCACTACCAGAGGTAATGCTGCCGTAATCATAATTTCTTGCAGACGGCTAGCATCGCTACTTACACGAATAATTAAATCGCCGCTACGAGCTTTGGTGTGGTAACTCAAGGACAAATCTTGAAGATGACAATACAGATGATTACGCACCTCAGTCATGACTCGGCTACCTACTGTTGCTAGCCCAACGGTACTCCAATAGGCGGCAAGTGCGCGTAATCCTGTAATGGCAAGGACTGTAACTGCTGAAAATGTCAGTAATGTAACTGGCTCCAGGCGATCAATTAATGGGATATTGGTAGGCCGCTCGCCTGGAATCAAAACGTAATCAAAAACAAACTTTAGGGGCCAAGGTTCCAGCACCCGTAGTCCAACATCCGCAACCAGAGCGATCGCAGAAATCAAAAGTAGTCCATACTGTTTTTGAATGTAAGACCAGAAATAACGTAGTATTCCCCATAAACCGGGAATAACTTTTTTCTGTGGTTTTGAACGTCTCATTTATCGTCTCACCTCCACTTGGAATTGAGACGGGGTATTTAATCCAGCTATATGCAAAATCTGTCGTGCGATCGCCTCCCAAGTGTGATGTTCTATAACCGTTTTCCGCGCCGCTTGTCCCAAAGAATGGCGCAAAGTCGGCGATCGCCACAATTTTTCTAATGCCTCTGCTAAGGCGATCGCATCATCTGGTGGACAAAGAATCCCATTCACTCCTGTGTCAATTAGCTCAAGCAATTGCCCAATACCACTAACAACTACAGGCAAACCAGCTGCCATATATTCATAAACTTTCAACGGGGAGAAGTAAAAGTCGGATTCAGCCGCATAGGGGGCAACAGCAACATCCATTGCTGCTAATAATTGAGGAATTTCATCAGGATTCACCGCTCCGGTGAATCTAGTATGAGAGTGTAATCCTCGTGCCAATAATTCTGCTTCGAGATTTCCGCGTTCGGGACCATCGCCAACAATCAAAAGTTTGGCATTGGGAACTTGTTGATGCAGTTGAGCAAAAGCTGCCGTGAGAATTGGCAATCCATGCCACGGTTTCAATGTGCCGACAAATCCTACTGTAAAGGTTTCAGATTGCCTTGAAAATTCACGATTAAAAGCAGAGAAGCGATCGGGATTTACACCATTTGGGATGACATGAACTTTGCTACTTTTGACGTAATTCATTAAGTAAGTTTTTACTTCAGATGAAACAGCAATTAGTGCTGTAGCCGCTTGAAAAACCCGATTGGCGACCTGTTCAGCGCTGTGGCAATCAATCAAGCCGCGATGTTTTGCTTGTTCTGCAATCAGAGGTGAATTGACCTCTAATAATCCGGGAATTCCCATTGCTTGAGCAAATTCCATTGCGCCATAACTCCAAAGCGAGTAACGCTCATAGATTAAGTCAAATGGGCCAAACCTCTGCAAATCTAAACGCAAATCAGGATTAATCGATAAGGCAACTTGCTCTCGCACAGAACGTTCCAGTTTTGGGATGGCTGGAAGTTGATGAACTGAAATATTAGTTAAATCTGCGGGTGGCTTTCCACCAATGCGAGTAGCAAACAAATCAACTTGGATATTTTGCCGTTGCAATGCTCGAATTACTTCTTGGACATGAATAGAGCATCCTTTTTGCCCAAATACAGGAATTCCTGGATCGGCACAAACATAAGCAATTCGCACGCTCTACACCTCCTTAACTACTTTTAAATAATTAGTTATTTATAAACAGTCTTTAATTACGAATTACGAATTCTTTTAACGTCATAGGTTCAGCCGCATGGAATATTGCTCGTAATGCTGCACTATTGCGATGAATGTCAAACTCAGATTCAATTAATTGTCTGGCTTGGGTTGACAATTTGACTCGCAAGGCTGGATTGGTAAGGAGTTGTTGAAGTGCGATCGCTAATTGTTCGGCATCATGTTGTGGCACAATTAATCCAGTCTGGCGATCGCGCACTAATTCAGGAATTCCAGTTACATCTGTACTCACACAGGGCGTTCCCAATGCCATCGCTTCGAGTAAAACTGTAGGCAAACCATCCCGGTTGCCATCTTTTCCGATAATATATGGGGCTGCAAATACAGCAGCTTGCTGCACCAATTTAAATACATCATTTTGAGGACGTGGACCGACAATTTCCACAGTAGATTGCAGCCCTAAATTTTGGATTTTTTGTTGCAATACAGGTTCTAATGATCCAGTACCCACAATTTGACATTGGAAATCACAATTTATTCGCTTCAAAATCGCACAAGCATCTATCAAAATAGATAGCCCTTTCTTCTCAATTAATCGACCGACTGAGAGAATCAATGAAGGACGATCAACCGGGGAAGAATATTGTAATTGCCGTAAATCTAAGCCATTGTAAATACGTAGAACTCGCTTTGCAGCTGCACCATAAGTTTTTTGCAAATACTTGAGGTTATAGTCACTGACAGTCACGACAGTGGCAGCATCTTTAAACTTGCGTTGCATATCTTCCAATTCAACGCTTTCATGAAAGATGTCTTTAGCATGAGCGGTGAAGGTGTAGGGAATGCCCGTAAAGTGAGATGCTAACCGAGCTACACTGGTTGCGACAGTGCCAAAGTGAGCATGAAAATGGGTGATCTCTTTGAGTCGCGCTTCCCTTGCTAGCCATGCAGCTTGGTAAACAGTGCTATCTTGTTCACCTTGAGCAAATGCCAACTTTGACCAAAAATCTGGAATAACTTTACTGGTTTCTTGTAATTCTGCCCAAAAATAGCTTGCTGCTGTGGGAGAAAGACTATTAAGAGATTCACTCTTGCGGCCTTGAATTGGTTTACGAATGTAGTTGACGGTAGCACGTACCTGGGAAATAATATTTTGAAAGTGAGTGTCACACGGTGGTCTCAAAGCAAAAATTTCAATATCTAAACCAGCCACTTCATGAGCTAGAACTTCATTAACTACGAAGGTTTCAGAATAGCGAGGATAACGTTTAAGAATGTAACCAATACGGATTGACATAATTCGTAATTCGTAATTAAGAAGGTTGCTTTTAGGCTCCCTCATCTCCTTTTAAGAAGCTTGATGTGATGAATGATCAGCAGACATAAGTATTTCATTTACGAATTGAGGAATGCAGCTAAGTCCATCAAGATCGATACAACTACGGGCTTGTGGCGGCTCAACTTCCTGCATTAACCAGTCTGTCAATGCTTCAGGTTTTAGATCGTGCGGGTGTAACATATCAATTAAACCAAGTGCCTGTAGGCGTTCGGCACGGATCAACTGCTCTCGACGGGGCTTGATTCGGGGTATGATGAGCGATCGCTTTTGAAATGACAGCAATTCGCAAGTTGTGTTGTAACCACCCATAGCAATGACGCGTTCAGCCTGATTCAGCAATAGCGTCGGTTCAGCTAAATATTTCAATACCCGCAAATTAGAACGTTTAGCAGCATACTTCTGAAGCTGTTGCTGTACCTTTCGCGGCATGAACGGCCCTGTCAAGATGATCCCACTCATCCCTGGTGGTAGTTCAGCAAGAGCAAATATTTCTGCCAGACGCGCTCCATCTTGTCCGCCTCCCACCAAGCACAACACTAATCGTTCAGATGGCAGATTCAATGATTTCAATGCCTGAACGCTATCCATATCTACGAATTTGAGGCGGTGACGCTGGTCAAGATAGCCAGTGTAGCGTAATTTGGCTAAAGTCTTTGCATTGAAGCGATATTCCTATGCTAGGTCATAAATGGCTGGATCACCATACACCCAAACTGCATCATAGTAGGTTTGAATCGCCTCTTCATTAGCTATTCTTTTCCAATCTCGATGCACAGATGTAGGGTCATCTAACACATCCCGTAAACCTAAAATGCAGTGCGTTTTGCCTTGGGTACGCAAATAATCTAGTGTTGGTTCTAGCTCTCTGACTGCTCCTCGCGGTACATTATCCACAATCAGAATATCGGGTTTAAAAGTTTTGATGGTGGTAAGAATAACTTGCGATCGCAGTGTAATAATTTCCTGCAATGATAAATCCAATCTTCGTGCCTGATATTGCCCATCAATATCTTTGTGCAAAGCAGGTAAAGTCAAACAATCAACCCCTGCTAGTGTTGTTATATTGCTGGCATCCTGTATTCCACTAATCAGCAAAACATTAATTTCTAAGTCTGAACATCCTAAAGTTTGAGCAATCAACAAATTACGGCGCTTATGTCCCAGTCCCATTGTGTCGTGCGAATATAAAGCAATGCGCCATTTTCGAGCATTGTTAGATAAACTACTAACCTCTGAAGACGCTAAATTAGTCGGCGTTCGTGCTATTTCTTTAACGGAGGGTAAAAAGTTTTTCATCTGTACTCCTGACCAAGTTTTCATCTGGTGGCTGACGACTTACAAATTTAATTAACACTTTTATTACAGGTAGATTTTTAAATATTGAGTTGGTTTTTTAAATTAGAAAAGAGAAAAATATTCTGATACCATTTCTTTGTGAAGCTGCGCCAAATTTTCTTTCTTTCTCTCTCTTTATTTGTGTGCTACCCTACGGAAGCCTCTCCGCGTCTATGCGCTCTTTACGGTTCGTTTTTTCTTATACTTCACTCCTAATATGGTTTAGCGCATCTTCATACAGAATTTGTATGAGTATTCATGATTATTTTGTAATAAAATGCAGATATTTATCCAACCTTAATAGATAATATCTTCATTGGTAAAAATCAAATTTAAAGCATGAACTTAAAATTAAGTTATTGTTTTGTTAATGAAAGTTAAAGGCTACTTAAAAAATTATCAATTTTTCATGAAAAATTGATGAAAATTCTCTCATTAAAAACTAATTAATATATGGAAAAACTTAACTCTAAGATTTAAAGACTGATAGAAAGGGTCGATATTCCAAATTTTATTCAGGTAAAAAACTTTGTTTAAAACCAAAATATCTATGTAACTACTTCCATGACCTTAGTAACACAATTAACTTGAATAGATGAACAGTAAATTTAATTAACATTGCTTTTTGGCAAGTAAAAGATGAATTTAAACTATCTCAAAAGAGGATGAGTAAAAATGAGCAGTATGGTAAAGAGTTTTTGCGATCGCTTGTCTGTTTTCAAAGTATCTCCGTTGCTTTTAATTTGGCAGCAACTATTGGGAGAAGCACGCACCCGGATTTTGCTCTGGTACTTGCTGATTTTAGGAATAACGTTTCTCACTGCTATTCCGGCATTTCGCTATCAGGTATATCAGCGCATTGATGACCGTGTTCGTCAGGAGATGGAAGCAAACATGATGGCTTTCAAAGCATTGATTAAGGGCGAAAAGTTTGTTACAGAGAATAGACTGACTGATTATGACTCAGAAGATATATTGAACGAGTCAAAGCAATTGAGTCGCTTACTCTCTAGAGAAGAACAAACCACTGCTCCAGCCTCCGTAGAAGACTTAATCAAGCTTTTTAGAGCTTATTTGTTGTATCGGCGACTAGAAGATGAATCCTACTTTATCGCTTTTATAGATGGTGAATTCTACAAATCTAGTCCTAGCGCCCGTCCTAAGCTTTTAGCCAGAGATTCACAACTCATGAGACGGTGGGCAAAACAGACCCAACCAGAACAGGGAGAACAAGAATTTTTCGTCCCTGACGCTAGTAATATTATTTACATGGTGGAACCCATTACTATTAATGGGCAAACACGGGGAGTCTTTGTCGTTGCCCACAATAGTACTGGGGAAAGGACAGAAGCCTTAGAAGCAGTCACTGTGATTATTGAAGTTTTCAGCCTAGTGTTTGTGGTGTCGTTAATTCTTACCTGGTTAGCTGCGGGGCGGATACTGGCTCCTCTGCGGACAATTGTTACAACGGCTCATGCCATCAGTGAGTCAGATTTAACTCAGCGTTTGCCTGCGCGAGGTAATGGAGAACTAGCAGAACTGGCAAAGACATTCAACGAAATGATGGACAGGGTAGAAGCAGCCTTTGCTAGCCAACGTGAATTTGTCAACGATGCTGGACACGAACTGAAAACTCCCATCACTATTGTTCGCGGACACCTAGAACTGATGGGAGATGATCCCCAAGAACAACAGGAAACCGTGGCACTAGTCATTGGAGAACTAGACCGGATGAGTCGTTTGGTTGATGATATGATTTTGCTGGCAAAAGCAGAACGCGCCGACTTTTTACAGGTAGCAACAGTAAATGTGGCAGATTTAACCAAAGAATTATTTGTTAAAGCCCAAGCACTGGCAGAGAGAGACTGGCAACTAGACTCTGTAGCCAAAGGTCAAATTGTTGTTGACCGACAAAGAATTACCGAAGCCGTGATGAATCTAGCTCAAAATGCTACTCAGCATACTAAGGAGAGTGATACTATTTCCATAGGTTCAGCGATCGCCAAAGGAAAGGTGCGCTTCTGGATACGCGATACAGGTGAAGGCATTCCACTGGTTGATCAAAAACGAATTTTTGAACGCTTTGCCCGATCTTCCAAAAGTCGCCGTCGTTCAGAGGGTGCTGGACTTGGGCTTTCTATAGTGAGAGCGATCGCAGAGGCTCACTTTGGACAAGTATTACTTCGTAGTCAGTTAGGAACAGGTTCGATGTTCACCATCGTTTTACCACTCGATCCCCCCAAAAAATGAGTATCTATGCCCAACATTCTCATCGTTGAAGATGAACCCCGGATTGCCTCATTTATTGAAAAAGGGTTGCGATCGCAAGGGTTCACAACAACAATTCTGACAGATGGGTTGTATGTGCTAGATGTGTTGCAAAGTGGAACCTTTGACTTGTTAATTCTGGATTTAGGGTTGCCTGGAAAAGACGGATTTCAAGTACTCGAAGAACTGCGCGGACAGGGAGAAGACATACCTGTGATTATCCTCTCTGCTAGAAGTGATATTCACGACAAAGTTGCTGGGCTAGAAGGAGGTGCAGATGATTATGTCACCAAACCCTTCCGATTTGAAGAACTGTTGGCGCGGGTAAGATTACGGTTGCGAAGTACCAGACCTGCCAGAGATGCCCAAGAGTTTATCCTCAAAGCTGGTAATATGGAGCTTAATTTGCGAACTCGACAGGTAAAAATATGCGATCGCTTAATAGAGCTACCTGCTCGTGAATTTGCTATGGCAGAAATGTTTTGCCGCCATCCAGGACAAGTCATCAGTCGAGAACAACTCCTCGATTACGTTTGGGGTTACGACTACAACCCAGGTTCTAATATTGTCGATGTCTATGTCGGTTATCTCCGTAAAAAACTAGGCAGCAAACTGATTGAGACAGTTAGAGGCATGGGTTATCGCTTGCGAACGTAGTAATGAGTGCTGAGTTTATAGTAAAAAATTCTCCCCCTTGTCCCAATACGCTTTTTTCTTCCCCTGCCTTCCCTGCCTCCCCTGTCCCCTATTGGAACGCATTCAAGTTCATCAAGGTCGTGATTGATTATGAAACAGCATCACAACTTCGATGATCTGGCTTTTGGTCGATCTAATAGCTCTTTGCAATCAAATAACTCCAGTTCAAACACAAGCAATTCTAGATATTGGTTCAGCCATCTCAAAGTTGGTCAAAAGATTGGCATTGGATATGCACTAATTGTAAGCATTGCTGTACTGGGAACTAGCATTGGGTTTCTGATTGCAGATTATTACCAGCGACAAGCGCAAAAGCGCGAAGAAGCGGCGATTGAAGAGTTATATCAGATGTACCAACTCAAAATCAGTGTGTTTCGTGTTCGTACCAACCAACATAAGCTGATTTTGTACATGGATCAACCAAAAAGATGGCTAGAACAATATAATTTGTTACTTAACTATGTTGAGCAAGCTAGACAAGTTTGGTTTGAGTTCAAAACTAACTACAGTATTGAGAACCCGACTCTATACGATTCTGTAATTGAACAAGAAGCTGTTCATCGCTTGTTGCAGACCCACAAAGGCTTTGATACTTATTTACAGCGCACAGAGGTTCTGTTTAACGATCACAATCCCAGTAAATTATCACCAAACGAAATTAGGACAGCACAAACTCAACTGTTCAATTTCATGCATAGCTCATCAATTTTTATGATTGATGATTTTCTTGATGACATCACAAACCTTGTTGAAGTCATCGCCGAGGAGTATCAGCAAGCAAATTGGGAACTGCGAAGGGCAGAGAAATTACGTCTAAATATTATTTTAGGCAGCCTGTTAGTGTCGATTGCGATCGCCACATTATTAGCAATTTTCACTAGTCAGGCCATTGCCCGTCCTATTCAAGCAGTCACCCATGTTGCTCAACAGGTTACAGAGGAATCTAATTTTGATTTACAAGCACCCGTAACGACTAATGATGAAGTTGGGATCTTGGCTAATTCGCTCAATCGTTTAATTTTGGAAGTTCAGCAACTTATCACAGTCCAAAATGATGCTAACGAACAGCTAGAAGTATACAACCAAGTACTAGAAGAGAAAGTACGCGAACGAACACGGGAGTTAAATGAGAAAAATATCAGCTTAAAGATGGCATTAGAGGAATTGCAACGTACTCAAGTTCAACTTGGAGAAACTGAGGAAAATGGCGATCAAAGCTGAAAAATAAATCTTTTGACCCGGAAATAGCCTAGATGTCACCCCAAATAGTCAATTAATCCCCAGTGGGGCAACACTATATTTCACCAGAAATCCTTGCTAAAAAGCTATTGGTTAATTTATCGCTACACAATAGCCATACGCAACTGCTAATTGCTATTGTCAAAATTCTAAGCAGTGAATTATCAAACTAGACCCCATAGGCTCCCGTTTTTTTGTTAGTATTCAAAAAAACCTATTGACACATTTTCAGATCAATTGTTTGTGATTTGTAAGTAAATGTAAACAATTGTTCCAAAAGAAAAAAAGCACCTGAGGTTTAATGACTGATTATTTCCAAGGAAATTTCCCATTACAATCCGTCCCACTGACGAAGAGTGTGGTCAAGAGCCACGCCCATACTGAAGAGGAGAGCGGAAAATTAGCTGCAACGATAGCAGAAGCTGGATTAGACCGCAAAGCAGGTGAGATTATATTGCTAAAAGTAGCAGAGGTATCTTACCTAGCGGATTACTTTGTGATGATGACTGGCTATTCTAGGGTACAAGTCAGAGCGATCGCTCAAGCAATTGAAGGAAAAGTCGAAACTGAGTTGCAACGTCGTCCCATAAGGACAGAAGGAAAAGTTGAGGGGAGTTGGGTATTACAAGACTACGGTGATGTGATCGTTCACATTATGATGCCCAAAGAACGGGAGTTTTATAATTTAGAAGCGTTCTGGATTCATGCAGAACGTATTTCCCTTCCAGAATCTGATGAGGGTGAAGGTAAGCCAACATGATTAGGTCTTCGGTTTCAAATTGCCCAGTTCCCATAGACCAACAACCGCTCAATGAGTACGAAGAGTTAAAAACTTCCTGGTTGTTTCGTGATAGCACTTTAGATTTGCGCGAATATATCACGAAAATAGCTTGGATTTGGAGTTTATCTTGGCTGATCGCAGCACCTGTGGCAGCAGCAAGTTTTCCTCCCCACAAGTATATTGCACATTTTATCCTTTGTGGTGCAGCAGCAGCCAGTGTCGGGGTCGTACTGGCACTGGTAAGATTATACTTAGGCTGGTTCTACGTGTGCGATCGCCTTGGCAGTCCCACAGTATTTTATGAAGAGTCCGGCTGGTACGACGGCCAAACTTGGACGAAACCACAGGAAATCCTTAACCGCGATCGCTTAATTGTTGCATACGAAATCAAACCCATCTTGCGGCGATTGCAATTTACCTTCGCTGGCTTGGCGGGAATGTACGTTACTGGTACGATAGTTTGGCATTTGTTTTAAAGAGTCATTGGTCATTGGTGATTAGTCACTAGTCATTAGCTAAGGACTAATTACCAATGACCAATGACTAAATTAATTAAAAAAAGGTGATAAATATAAACCCATGACAATGGGAAAACGAACTCAAGCCACAGCACTGGAAGTCCGGTTGCTGCGGGAAGGTATTATTGAATCCAGGCATATAGTCCAGGCTGTAGTATGCGACGATCGGGGACGGGTTCTAACCGTTGCCGGCAATTCTGAAACTGCTGCATTTATCCGTTCAGCCCTCAAACCATTTCAGGCACTCGCAGTCACCACCACAGGTACACTGGAACGCTATGACCTCAGCGATCGCGACTTAGCAATTATGACAAGTTCCCATAAAGGAACAATAGATCAAGTCCGACAGGTATTTAACATCCTTTGGCGAGCTGATCTTGACCCGACTATACTCCAGTGTCCAACTCCTGAAGGTAAGCACAGTCCTCTGGAATACAATTGCTCTGGAAAACATGCGGGAATGTTAGCTGTTTGTCAGCAACGCCGTTGGCCCTTGAATAACTACTTGGATCGCAAGCACCCAGTACAGCAATTGATTTTGGGCAAAGTAGCAGAGTTGCTGCGAATGCCAGCCGCAGAATTTATCTGCGCTCATGATGACTGTGGCGCACCAACTTATTTGATGCAACTAGGACACATGGCATCTTTATATGCGCTGCTAGCCTCTAGTACCAATCTGGATATGGAGCGCATCGTCCGGGCTATGACTCATCACCCCGCGATGGTAGCAGGAGATGGAGAATTTGATACGGAACTGATGCGCTTAACTCCAGGGGAACTGGTTAGTAAAAGTGGTGCCGAAGGAGTACAGTGCATTGGTAGACTCGGTGAAGGCTTGGGATTAGCAATCAAAGTTATGGATGGGACAAAACGGGCAAAACACGCTGTTGCTATTCACCTACTCAAGCAAATGGGTTGGATTAGTCCTAGCGCCGCCGAAAGCCTCTGTGAAAAGTTTGCCACCTTGGGAAAATACACGCGTTTAGAAGTAATTGGAGAATTATCATTTTTGTAGTTGCCAAACTCTTGACTATAGGTTATTATAAATAAGTCGAGAGCAACGCGGGATAGAGCAGCCTGGTAGCTCGTCGGGCTCATAACCCGAAGGTCAGTGGTTCAAATCCACTTCCCGCCACCAAATAAAAAACAAAAACCCTACAATCAGTGAAGATTGCAGGGTTTTTGTTTTGTTTTGATCTATTCTGGAAGAAATAGCCATCTAAAAGGCGCGGAGAATCATGGTTGTGAAGTTGCAGCGACCAATTTTAGTGGGAGGATTGGGACTGTCCTTTTCTCTGTGGATGTTGGACAGTTGGCACGATTCGATAGTGCAGGTGGGTGAGTTTGGTTTGTTGAGTGCCTTAGCTGTAGGCGGTGGTTTGTGGTTATTCCAGCAAAATCGCCCGAAAGACAGTTTAAAGCAGCTAGATGATATGCTCGTAGATCGGGCGACTGTGGAAAGTGCGATCGCTAAAACTGAAACTGTAATTAACCAACTGGCACAAGAATCAGAAAACCATCCGGCGTTACAGACACTGCGAGAACAAATTACCCAATTGTTGTTGGAATTAGACAGACAAGAAATTAAAGTTGCTGTGACTGGCGGTAAATCCGTAGGTAAAAGCACCTTAATTCAAGCTTTAAAGCAAATAGAGACACAAAATTTGGTGTCTTTAGAAGAGACAACACCTTTATTTAGAGAAACGGGTAACAATTCAGATGCTGCGGTTTTAGCAGAAGTTGCAAAATCAGATTTTGTTCTATTTCTGACAAACGGTGATTTGACAGACTCAGAATTCCAAACCCTACAGCAGCTAAAAGCAGCAAATCAGCCGACAATCCTGGTTTTCAACAAACAAGACCAGTATTTAGCCGATGAAAGCGCCAGCATCTTGCTGTCATTGAAACAGCGAATGCAGGGAAATGTAGTTGCAACAGCCGCCTCTCCCATAGCCATCAAAGTCCGAAAGCATGAGGCTGATGGTGCTGTGCAAGAGTGGATGGAACAACCAACAGCAGATATCCAGCAGTTAACTCAGCATTTGGGTGAAGTTTTTGCACAGCAAAGACAGCGCCTGGTTTGGGTAACTACCATGAGGAAAGCCGGGTTGTTGAAAGCTGAGGCGAAAAACTGGCTGAATGGAACCAGACGCGATCGCGCCACCCCAATTATTGAACAATATCAATGGATAGCTGCTGCTGCTGCTTTTGCTAACCCAGTTCCAGCCCTTGATATTCTAGCGACTGCGGCAATTAATGCTCAAATGGTAATGGATTTGGGTAATATCTATCAGCAGAAGTTTTCCCTAGAACAAGCACAAACTGTAGCTGGAACAATGGGAAGTTTGATGCTGAAACTGGGTTTAGTTGAACTTTCTACAAAGGCGATTAGTACTGTTCTTAAAAGTAATGCCGTTACCTTTGTTGCAGGTGGCGTAGTGCAGGGAGTAAGTGCAGCTTATCTGACTAGAGTCGCAGGGTTAAGTCTAGTTGAGTATTTCCAAGAGCAGGAAATAGCAATAGATTCTGGGACTGGTTTGAATTTAGAGAATTTGCGGCAAACCTTGCAAAAAGTATTTCAGCAAAATCAGCAGATTGGTTTTTTGCAGGGATTTGTTAAGCAAAGCGTGAAGCGTTTGTTGCCAGAAGTACAGCAGGTTGAAGTTGTAGGTATTCAGAAGGCTGTAGGATAATTTCACTTACTGTAGTACTGTAGAAACCTAAAATTTACCCAAGCCCATAACGGGCTTGGGTATATCTAATAATTATTGCGAAAGTTGGAAGTTACCAAAGAATTGTGAATAAGGGTAGTTAGCTAAACAGCACCACTGTTTCTATTAAATAGAATAGTTATAGTTTTGAAAATTAGCTTTAAATCGTACACCAAACTCCAATTTTTTTGATACTGCAAATCTAGGCGAATTACATCTTCAAAACTACGGACTGTAGACCGCCCATTGACTTGCCATTCACCAGTCATACCAGGCTTAACATCTAAACGTTGCCACTCTGGTACTTCATAACGTTCCACTTCATCGGGTGTGGGTGGTCGAGTACCTACTAAACTCATTTCTCCTTTGAGGACGTTCCAAAATTGAGGTAATTCATCAAGACTAGTTCGCCGTAAAAAGCGCCCTACCTTGGTAATTCTGGGATCATTTTCATTCTTGAAAAATGCACCTTGCACTTGGTTTTTTACTTGGGATTTCCTTGCTTCTGCATCCACACACATGGAACGGAATTTCCAAATCTCAAACCGCTTTCCCATCCAACCACAACGGGTTTGACTAAAGAAAATGGGGCCAGGATCGTTAATTTGAATAGCGATCGCAATCGGAATAAACAAAACTCCTGTAATTAATAAACCAACCACAGACCCGACAATATCTAAGAACCGTTTCATCCAAGATGCTACAGAAGGATGAGTAGTGGGTAACGGCTCTACTTTACGAGAAGTTGTCTTCCGATGCTCAACTAAGTCTTCTGGTTCTATTAGTAATCCATCGTCAACCGACTCTAAGGGAAAAACCTGATCCAATCCCGTGAGTTTTAAGACTGCCATGACTTGAGGTGTTACATTCCGCAGTGTTAATGTAATTCCTTTAGTCTGGGCGTATTTAAAATTACTGACCAGGGCACCTAAACCACTACTATCCATAAAAGTAGTTTGGTGAAAGTCAATGATGATCTGTTTAGGATGTGAATTGGGCTGAATTAAGCTTTGGCAGGTTTGCTTAAAGTCTAAAGCCTCCAGCACGCTCAACCGCGCGGGCACCTGCATTATAGCCGTGTCGTTTAGGGAATTAACTGGAAAATCGACCTCTGTCGGTTGGCTAGTCATGAAGCTCTGCACTTTCGTTGCCATAAGAAATATCTGATACGTTTGGGAACTCCGTCTGTTTAGAGCGGAGCGGAAAAACGAACGGGCGATTTTAACCGTCTTGCCGCTATAATGGTTGCTATGTAGCGGCAAGCATTATGCTTTTGACTCAAACCAATCGGCTCGATTTGAGTCCAGCAGAGTCTGACATCCTGAAACAGCTTTGCCACTTGAGCAAAAATATGTTCAATGTGGGGCTGTATAACGTGCGTCAGTACTTCTTTCAAGAGCGTCGCTATCTGCGCTATGAGGGCAATTACCACCATGCAAAGGGTAATGAAAACTATGGAATGCTTGCAACTGATATTGCCCAGCAAACCCTGAAAATTGTTGACCGTTCGTTCGGTTCGTTCTTCAAGTTGCTTCAGATGAAACAACGGGGAGAATACATGGCTCAGGTCAGTATGCCGCATTACTTGCCCAAAGACGGGCATTTCCTGCTGGTTATTCCAGTCAGAGAGCGTGATTTGACAACGCGACTGCCCAAGAAAAACTGGCTGTTCACCGTGCCTTCGTCTCGCGCCTTTCGACGTGAGCATGGCGAGGTGAGCTTTGAGATTCCAGAGATGCTTAGAGGCAGAACCATTAAAGAGATTCGCATCCGTCCCAAACTGGGTGCGCGATTCTTTGATGTGTCTTATGTCTATGAGTCCGTGCCAGAACCGCAGGTTGAACAGACTGGAGCAATGCTTGGCATTGACTTTGGTTTGGAGAACCTGGCTACTTGTGTCAGTAGCACAGACAAGTCGTTCATCATCGACGGCAGAAGGTTGAAGTCGCTCAACCATTGGTACAACAAGGAGAATGCTCGTTTGCAGTCTGAAAAGGACAGGCATTGCAGCAAAGGTTTGACACATCGCCAAGCTGCGCTCCTTGATAACCGTAACCACAGGGTTAACGACTACCTGAATAAAGCGGCTCGGTACATCGTCAATTGGTGTCGAGACAATCGCATTAGCAAAATTGTTGTGGGTTACAACCCTGACCTCAAGCAAAGGGTCAATTTGGGCAAACGCAACAATCAAAACTTTACGCAAATCCCGATATACACGTTGAATCGCAAGCTGCAAAGCCTCTGTGAGCGTTACGGGATTGCAGTGGCGCAACAGGAGGAATCTTACACAAGCATTGCCTCGTTTCTGGATGGTGACACTGTGCCTGTCTGGAACGCTGACAACCCAGCCAAATATATGTTTAGCGGCAAACGTATCAAGCGCGGCTTGTACCGTACCGCTCATGGATGGTTGGTCAACGCTGATTGCAATGGGGCTGGCAATATTCTGGTCAAGCATCTTAAAAGTAGCCTGGATGAACTTCGGTTCGGACTGGGTAGGAGCGTTTTGGCAGCGCCGTTAAGGGTGAAAATCTCTTAATAATCTCTGTCTCTTTAGAGCAGGGAGTGTCAAGTATAATGTAATCTGCCAAACATTATTTTGTCCTAAAAAATTACTTCACCTTATATCGCAATCAGTAGTAATCAGGACTAATTACTATTTACCGAGGCTGAGATTGGAGATCGCTAGCGACGATTCACAATAGAACAAGAAGCCAAGAAACATCCTTGCTGTTGTGTCGACGCAGCGCGATCGCGTTGCTCTCATCAAATCAAATGATTGCTAAAACTACGGTTACACCTACCGCACGCCTAGTTGAGGTCTTTTCTGCCATTCAAGGGGAAGGACTGAATGTAGGGACACGTCAAATATTTATTCGTTTTGCATTGTGCGATTTGCGCTGCCACTTTTGTGATAGTGCCCACACTTGGAATGCACCTTCTACTTGTCGGATAGAGCGATCGCCTGGATTGCGCGACTTTGAAATCCACTCTAACCCTGTTCCATTACCCATATTAATCGAATGGGTGGAACAGCAAAATCTACCTTGTCTACACGATAGCATTAGCTTAACTGGGGGAGAACCACTTCTTCATGCCCCATTTCTAACGCAGTTTCTACCCCAAGTGCGAGACATAACTGGTCTACCCATATACTTAGAAACTGGCGGGCATCGCTCAGAACAACTAGCGATGATTCTTCCCTATCTAGACTCTGTGGGTATGGATTTCAAATTGCCTAGTGTTAGCGGCGAAAGCCATTGGCAAGAACATGCTAAATTTCTCCAATTATGTCATGACTCATATTTAAATGTTTTTGTCAAGATAATTGTGTCTCAAAACACAGATCCAGCCGAGTTGGAACGTTCAGCTTCGTTAGTGGCAGAGGTTAGTCCAGATATCTCAGTGTTTTTACAACCTGTTACGCCTTTAGCAGTATCTGAACAATTCTCCCCAATACTTATGCTTGCGCCTACTGCCGATCAAGTTTTAACCTGGCAAGCTTTGATGAAGGGGTTTGTCAAGCACGTGCGTGTGATCCCTCAGACGCATAAAATGCTGAACCAACTGTAAAAGCTTCTGTAAAATTTGAGTTTGATAAAGATGTAGTCAAGAAAAAAGTAAGATTCTATGAAATGGGCATTGCTGCCGCTAATCAGCAAGGCAGCAGCCCCTTAGTAGACATTCCGAGTCCAAGGCAGAATTAGGAGTGAGGAGTTTGAAGTTTAGATTTCACTCCTAATTGTAGAGACTCGATTAATTGCGTCTCTCCTAAATTACAATCCGCCTTCGTCTGGAGTTTTGGATTTAGCTTTTGCTTTATTGGCACTGCGTTTGAGGGCAGAAAGTCTTGCTTCGTATCTTGACCGTTGGCGCTTGCTAGGAGTATTGTCAATCAGGGTTTTTAAAGCGCTACCGAGACTCTTGTAGGCATTGGGTAGGCTATAACCAAAACGAGTTGCCAAAGCGATCGCTTTCTCATCAGCATTGAGCAATTCTTTTAGTTGCTTTTCCCCATTATTCTTTTGGTACAGTCGCCAGCCTGACACGCCACACAGCGACAAAGCTAACACCAGCAGCAATCCATCTTGTACCCACAATTCGCCGACAGCACCACCTAAACCGATGGCTAATGCTGCCATTTCCCAACCATCTTTAGGAATTGTGTCATTTTGAACGCGAGCAACTTCATGCCAGAACAGCAGATTACGCTGATCCATTGCGAGGGCATCCCATTTCACCAGGTCAATTTGAATTTCTACCTGGTCTTTACCAATTTCTTCGCAGCGAACCAGGGGTGGATTGACTTCAGTTGTGCCTTCAACCGTGACCCAGCTCTGTAATTCTGGCGGTAGTAAGCCTTTCAACCGCCGTAGTTCACTCATTTCCGCTTTGGCAGAGGAGGTTGCATAGGATGTCATAATATCCAGCCCCAGAAAATTTCAGTATATAGTGAGGGTATCACTTTGGAGTATAGCTATTTAAGTGATGATCCGTCTCACTCCTTGGGAAAACTTCCTCGCTTTTTCCGTGCCTCCATTGCCTTTTCTAGTAAATCTAGCAATCCTGGAGCTTCTTCTTGGATAGTGAGTAACAGTCTTTCGCCAAGTTCTATATTCCCCGGATCAAGACCCGTTGCCATAACTTCTTTGAGGCGAGGTATGGCTATGCCATCTACAATCTGAATTAACCCACTCAGACAACGGTGAAATTGCTTTTCTGTGAGAATTGAGTCTTCTAGAGGAAACTCAATAATGGCACGAATTTCACCATCAGACGGGTCATACTCCCATTGCAACATTTTGGTTTCCCAGGAAATGGCAAGCATCGTCTGTAAAATAACCCCCTTGTGAGGGTGGTCTTGAATTCCTGACAGAACTTGAGGGGCGAATACCCGAAAAAATTTTCCCTCTTCATCCAACTGGACAACTATCAGAAAATCTTCTAGGTTATCAGCTTCTACACCTGTTATTATCCGGTCTTCTTCATCATCAAAACGGTAGTCCCAACCAAGGTTGTCTAAATAGTTGGCAATCTGTTTGAGGTTAGCTCCCATAAAAGCCTCATAAGGAACGGTGGAGCAGTTGTTACCAGACCTAGTTTAACCTGCTAGGGGTAGTTCTTTAGGTTGGTGTGGCTACTTCCGATCGCATCAAAGTATGCAATTAGGGCATGGGGTATGGGGCATGGGGCATTGAAATAGGATAAACAGATTTTCATGCTGCGCTGTGAATAAGATTTCCTGGGGTTCTATTGCTAATTCTTAAAGAAGCGCTAAATGTATTAGGACTTACGCAAGAACTCTCTGAAACTCTTATTTCTCCGTGTCCTCTGCGCCCTCTGTGGTTCGTTTTTTCATTATTTTGCGTAAGTCCTGTGTATGCTTCTAAATATTATCTAGTAAATAATATAAAACCAATTAACTAAAATTTTAATATTATCTTCCAAGTTAAATGAATGTATTTTTATATCAAGTATGATAGATGGAAAATTAAAATAAAGTTCGAAAGTCTAAGCAAAATTGAGAGATTTACACTTAGCATCTAAGACTTTTAAAAGAATAAATAAAAACTTAAAATCCGGTTTTTCAAAATGAATAAATTTAGCACAAATGCTGGTAAAGTTTTATATTACAAGCAACAAATTGTTTTTATAGAATGATTGTAGTGAGCAATACATTTATGATTGTCGATATCAATGAAATTTATGCGTAAATCAGCTTTAATTTTAGCGATCGCACCTCTAGTCTTTGCGATCGCTGCTTGTAGTGGAGATTCACAAACAGCAAATACACCCAGCACTCCAGGCAGTAATGCAGCTGCACCAGAAAATCAAAATCGCTGGAATAACATTAAAAGACGTGGCCAGATAATTTGCGGTGTCAGTGGCGAAGTGCCAGGGTTTAGCTTTGTGGGGACTGATGGTAAGTATAGCGGCATTGATGTCGATGTCTGTCGCGCGATCGCCGCAGCTTTATTTGACAATCCAGATGCAGTAGAATTCCGCAATCTCAATTCCAAAGAACGGTTTACAGCTTTGCAAACTGGTGAAGTAGATGTTCTCAGCCGCAATACTACCTGGACTCTTAGCCGTGATACCTCCGTAGGTCTAGAATTTGCACCCGTGGTCTTTTACGACGGACAAGCCATAATGGTTCGCAAAAGTAGCAATATTAAGTCCCTAGCAGACCTGAAGGATAAAGCAATCTGCGTTCAAACTGGCACTACTACCGAACAGAACTTAGCAGACCAAATGCGGAAAAGAGGCATCACTTACAAACCCGTTGTCTTTGAAGACGTTAACGTTACCTTTGCTACCTATGCTGAAGGTCGTTGCGACGGCATTACGGCTGACCGTTCAGCATTAGTTTCGCGGGGGACAATTTTACCAAAACCAGAAGATAACGTGATTCTCAATGAAGTGATATCTTCAGAACCCCTTGCACCAGCAGTCGCCAAAGGAGATATTAGGTGGGGAGATGCTGTTAAGTGGGTGGTTTATTCTCTGGTAAAAGCTGAAGAATTGGGTATTACTTCCCAAAATGTGGGTCAGTTTGCAAGTAGTACCGATCCAGACATTAAGCGCTTTTTAGGAACAGAAGGCAACCTTGGCGAAGGACTCGGCTTAACAAACGACTTTGCAGCCAGAATAATTAAGCACGTCGGTAACTACGCCGAAGTTTACGATCGCAATCTCGGCCCCAAAACAAAACTCAATCTAGCTCGTGGTCAAAATCAACTCTGGAGCAAAGGCGGGCTGCTTTATTCTCCGCCCTTCCGGTAGAAGAGATGAGGGGGATGAGGGGGACAAAGAGAATAACCAATGACAAATGACAAATGACAAATGACAAATCATATATGGCGTGATGTCCGTTTTTGGAGGATTGCTTTGCAATTAGTTGCCGTATTTTTAGCAGCAGTTGTAGTAGTAATACTGTGGGGCAATCTCCAGCGCAATTTGCGGCAATTGGGTATTCCGTTTGGATTTGATTTTCTCAAGCAACAAGCGTCTTTTGATATTGGCGAGACGCTGATTAGCTATAAACCCACTGACACCTACAGTCATGCTTTGTGGGTAGGGTTAATTAACTCCTTGCGGGTGGCAGTTGCAGGGATTTTTCTGACAACCATTGTTGGGGTAAGTGCTGGTATTGCCCGACTTTCTGACAACTGGTTAGTGCGGAATATCACGATGGTTTATGTAGAGATTTTCCGCAATACGCCCTTATTGCTGCAATTGCTGTTTTGGTACTTTGTTGTTTTTCTCAGTTTTCCCAAAACAGAAAATAAGATATCCCTTTGGGGCTTTATTGGCGTTAGTCAAAATGGCTTACAACTCCCTTGGTTTACGTTATCACCAGAGTTTTCAGCTTTGCTGTTGGGATTAATTTTTTACACAGGTGCGTTTATTGCCGAAATTGTCCGAGGTGGAATTCAATCAGTACCAAAGGGACAATGGGAAGCAGCGCGATCGCTAGGATTAAAACCAGGGTTAGTTATGCGGCTGGTGGTTTTTCCCCAAGCCTTGCGGGTAATCATTCCACCGTTGACGAGTCAATATCTGAATTTGACAAAAAATACCAGTTTAGCGATCGCGATCGGCTACCCCGATATTTATTTTGTCGCCTCCACCACCTTTAACCAAACGGGTAAAGCCGTAGAAGTGATATTACTGATTATGCTCACCTATCTCACCCTGAGTTTAACCATCTCTGTAGTTATGAATTTATTCAATCGCAGCGTGCAAATAAAAGAGAGATAAGGGGGATGAAGAAGCAGCTAAACTCCAAAGTTGAAGTATGAGTCTTTACAAATGACAAATAACCAATGACAAATGACAAATTAACTTGGGTACGTAAAAACCTCTTCAGTACTTGGTACAACAGCTTGTTAACTGTTGTCTGTTTGGTGTTGTTATTTTGGATACTGCGAGGAATTCTAACTTGGGCAACTACTCAAGCACAATGGGCAGTAATTCAGGTTAACTTACGTTTATTTCTAGTTGGCAGGTTTCCGCAAACGCTATATTGGCGAACTTGGATTGTGCTAGCGATCGCTTCAACTTTAGGCGCTGTAACTGCGGGTGTATTCTTTGGTAAGCAACAATTAACAAAGCAATTCTCCGCTTTGTTTGCTTTGATCATCGGCGTTTTGTTAGTTGCTTTACCGTTAGACTTTACATCTCGCCTTTGGTTACTGTTAATTGCAGCTTTACTATTTGTAGGTTTTTGGGTTGGAGGAAAGTTTACTAAGTTACTAACTCCTTGGCTTTCTCTATTATGGTTACTGTCTTTTCCCATTATTCTTTGGCTACTTGGCGGTGGATTTGGATTGCAATCTGTATCTACAAATTTGTGGAACGGTTTGCTACTTACCCTACTTATGGCAGCAATCAGTATTGTGCTTTCCTTTCCCTTTGGGGTTTTATTGGCTTTAGGACGCACAAGCAATTTGCCTGTAGTACGTTGGTTTTCTATCCTCTACATTGAAATCGTCAGAGGAGTACCACTGATTGGGATTTTGTTCCTCGCTCAAGTAATGCTGCCATTGTTTCTATCAGCAGATGTGCGTTTAGATCGGGTATTGCGAGCAATTGCTGGATTGGTTTTATTTAGTGCTGCATACATGGCAGAAAATGTGCGCGGTGGACTCCAGTCAGTTCCTCGCGGTCAAATTGAAGCCGCGAAAGCGCTAGGATTAAACACAGCCTTAGTGGTTTTGTTAATTGTCTTACCTCAAGCCTTACGTACCGTTATTCCTGCGATCGTTGGTCAGTTTATCGGCTTATTTAAAGACACTTCGTTATTATCCTTGGTGGGATTAGTAGAATTAACAGGTATTGCCCGTTCCATATTGGCACAACCACAATTTATTGGTCGATATGCAGAAGTTTACATATTTATTGGATTTATTTACTGGGTATTTTGTTATTCCATGTCGTTAGCTTCTCGGCGGTTAGAGAGACAGTTAAATATTTAGTCATTGATAATTAGTCATTTTGGTCATTGGTTATTGGTTGTTATAAAACTAATATTCATTATTAGGGCTTTGAATAATATGTCAGATATACAAAAGATAATTGTTGCTGAAGATGTTCACAAGTGGTATGGAAAATTCCACGTTCTTCAGGGTGTAAGCTTGACAGTCAATCGTGGAGAAGTTGTAGTATTGATGGGGCCATCTGGCTCAGGAAAGTCTACCTTTATCCGCACATTTAACGCTTTAGAAGAATACCAAAAAGGAAAAATTGAAATCGACGGTATTACCCTCAGCCATGACTTGCGAAATATTGAAACCATTCGCCGAGAAGTGGGAATGGTATTTCAGCAATTTAATTTATTTTCTCATCTCACAGTGCTGCAAAATATCTCTTTAGCACCAATTTGGGTACGGCGATCGCCAAAGGCAAAAGCTGAAGAATTGGCAATGCAACTCTTAGAAAGAGTGGGAATTTTAGAACAGGCGCAGAAGTATCCCGGACAGCTATCTGGTGGACAACAGCAACGGGTTGCGATCGCTCGTGCTTTAGCCATGCAACCCAAAATCATGCTGTTTGACGAACCCACCTCAGCCTTAGATCCAGAAATGGTACGCGAAGTTTTGGATGTAATGCGAGGTCTAGCCCGTGATGGGATGACAATGGTAGTAGTCACCCACGAAGTTGGATTCGCTCGTGAAGTCGCCGATCGAGTTATTTTAATGGATAGCGGTTCCCTCGTTGAGTCAGCTACCCCTGACGCATTTTTCAGCAACCCCAAAGAAGAAAGAATACGCAAATTTTTGTCGCAAATTCTCTAAAACCTCTGCGCTACTTTGCACTTACCTCTGCGTTTCACTTCTAATTGTTGTTTCACTAAGTTGTCAATGTATTATTGAAATGGAAAATATTAACTCAAGCACCGCCATAAATTGGAATTAAACCCGTGTCTGCTAAAGATGCTTTTCATACAGTTGTCAAAACAGCACTTGAGAAAGAAGGGTGGTTAATCACTCATGATCCTTATGCTCTCCAGGCGGGAACACTTGAGCTATATGTTGATTTAGGAGCAGAAAAAGTTATTGCAGCCGAAAAACAAGGACAAAAAATAGCTGTTGAAATTAAAAGTTTTCTAAGTCCATCAAAAATAACAGAACTTTATGCTGCATTAGGGCAATTTATCATTTACCGAATTGCTTTACAAAAACAAGAAGCCAATCGGACTTTATATTTAGCAGTTCCTAGTACTGTTTACAATGAGTTTTTTATACTTCCATTTATTCAATCTGTCATTCAAACTAATCAACTCTGTTTACTAATTTATAATATTGAACAGGAGGCGATCGCACAATGGCAAAGCTAGAGGAATATCGAAAATATATTAAGATTTTGCTGGAACAACACGCTAGTACTGTTTGGGATAATCGTATTCAAGCACAAACAATTTTTGATACAGAACACGATCATTATCAATTAGTTTATGTAGGTTGGCGTGAGCAAGACCGCATATATGGGCCTGTTCTCCATCTAGATATTATTGACGATAAAATCTGGATTCAGCAAGATGGAACAGAGGTAGGAATTGCTAATGAATTAGTTGAATTAGGTGTCCCAAAAGAAGATATTGTTTTAGGTTTTCAGTTACCATCTGTGCGGAAATATACAGATTTCGCTGTTAGTTAAGAGTGGGTTTAAAGCCGCGTTCAACAGCCACTTTTAAGGCTCTTGCTTTACTTACTAAGCCACGTCGATATACCTGCATGAGTTCATCTAGTTGACGAACTTCTGCATCATTCATCTGTCCCTCTCGGTGACGCGCTTGCAACTCACTGAAAATCTCTTGCTGCTGAGTTTCCATCTGCATATCGCACAGAGCTAAAACCTTCTCATCTGGTAATGACTCGATAGCTAGTTCAGTGATAGCGCGGTCAATTTTAGCCATTTTCTATAAGTTTACCTTTTACTTATAATTGTATCTGCGATCGCTCTGCATCTTCTGGTTAAAAAGAGCGATCGCCTGAACTAAAACAATATCCCAGGCTCAATAACCTTTATTGCTCATAATGATATTTACAAGTCCCAATAATCAATCTTCTTCCATTTTATAATTTTGTGATTCAAAGATAAATTTTTCATATTCATCTAAATTAACAAAAACTAAGTTACCTTTTTCTACATTTTCTAAAGCTTTGATTAGATGTTTTTTGTTCGTCTCTGATTTTAGAAGATAGGTAGTTTCGTCTTCTTCAGATGGTCGTTCAACTAGCATAATGACTTGTACAACAGTTTTCGCATCTTTATGACCATATTGTAACTGTATATAAGTGAGATGAATTTGAGCGATCGCTTTTCTTTGTTAGCGTGGGTGGTTCGTTAAAAAGAGCAATCGCTATTAGACAGAATAGAACGCAAATTGGGAATACTGAGTAAAGTGCGGTTATTTGCTGCGGAGAATCCAAGCGATTTTTTACCAGATATAGCCCTACTGAGTATTTATTATCAACTTGGAGAAGATTATGACTTTACCAGTGACAGTAACCTTTATGCTTGCTGATTGGATTGCTAAAGGGCTGAAAGATGGAACTTTTGAACGGGTTGGAGGTGTAATTAGAGAAGTAGCTAGTAAGAAAATTGTTACTTGGTTGCGGGACAATCGCTCACTTGCTCCTCAAGCTATGTCTTTCGCTACCAATCCTGTTACTGGTGTACTCAATTTGATTGTTTCAGGAGCAAACACAGCAATTTCAACTAAAGGATTTGCTGATGTTAATAGACGACTAGGTGGTATTGAACAAGATTTAGGGGTAATTGGGCAAAGTTTACAACCCAGATTCCGCAGGTGCGCTCGTAAATGCTGTATTTTTGAAAATGACCTAAATGCTGCATTTTAGAAGCATGACAGCATCATTAAATATCAGGGTACAGGATATTGACCACTGCGGCATAGTCGCAGGCATCTGTGATGAGATGAATTTAGTAGAACAAATTAACCGACTGCTGGGAACTCACTCTCAAGAAATCATCAGTGCAGGTCAAGTTGTAAAAGCAATGATTTTAAACGGATTAGGATTCGTGAGTGCGCCGTTATATTTGTTTGAAAAGTTTTTCGTAGGCAAAGCTACCGAGCATCTTTTAGGAGAAGGAATACGTCCAGAACACTTAAACGATGACCGTTTGGGTCGAGTATTGGACAAATTATATGAGGCGGGACTAACGAAAGTCAAGCCAGAAAAGAAGCTGACCTCAAGCAGTTGGAAAAACGTTTAATTAAAAAGTTATCAGTTGCCCAATCCGAACTTCGGCAGTTGTCAAACCAAGAATTTGCTTGCTCAAAAGATGCTCTGATTGCGGCACAACGGCTCAGTTCTAAGTTGCCCTTACACCAACTGGCTAATATCCAGGTTAAGGAAGTAAAAAAACATACTGGACGTGGTAGACCCAGTAAGGATGCTGCCCCTACCTTTTACTACCAAGTCGATGCCACGCTAGAACCCAAGGAAATAGCCATCGCCATCGAAACCAAACGCGCTGGAAGATTTATTTTAGCGACCAATGTCCTCGATGCCGAAGAACTCAGCGATGAAGATGTTTTACGTGAATATAAGGCACAGCAGTCTACTGAGCGTGGTTTCCGATTTCTCAAAGACCCTTTATTTTTTACTTCCAGTGTCTTTCTCAATTCGACTGAGCGAGTTGCCGCATTAGCAATGATTATGGGTTTGTGCTTGCTTGTTTATAGTCTGGGTCAAAGAGCTTTACGTCAAGCCTTAGAACGGGCAAAAAAAACTATTGATAATCAGTTGGGTAAACCAACTTCTACTCCCACCTTACGTTGGGTGTTCCAATGTTTTATGTCAATTCATTTGGTTACCGTCTCCCAAATCAAGCAAATTGCCAACTTAACCCATGAAAGGCAATGGATTCTTCAGTTTTTTGGCGCTCCTTGTCGAAAATATTATCTTCTTTCTTAACTAACCTGCGGAATGTGGGTTTTTGGCGTGAGGCGCTATGACATCTCAAGGCTTTGAGGATAGCGATTGCAATTCGCCAACAGAGTCATCCTATTCACTCAGCTTAGACTTAGAAAATATTTGCAAAATTAATAATATTTTACAAAATCATACTCACTCACTCTCAAGCAGAAATTACATGGTTGTGACTACCGAGTGAAAACTGGCAATTTATCTGCGATCGCAAATTTCAGCAGTATTTCCAGCATCATGCTGCATATACCTCTGTTTGCCCTTGCACCTGTGCCTCAATGCCCTGAAAACACGTTGCACGAACATCAGCTAATTCTATGAAAACCATTTGAAAAAGACAATTTCAGCTTTTTTCTTTTTGTAACTCTTTTTATAAAAACAGATAATAAAAACTTTTTATAGATGAATTTTAAAGCTAAATAAGACTTATTAGCTCATAAAAACTAAAATACCCCTAATTAAGTTCTAATTCATTGGATAAAACCGTTTTATAAATTAAGAGCGACTTTCTTTTCTATGTAATTTGCCCAATAATGACATCAACAGACCTCACGCATCGCCATCTCAGGAAAGGTGAAGGCAAATGTTTGAGCCACAAGTTTGACAAGAAGCTATAAGAGGGAAACAAAAGTGAAACTAGCAGTCTACGGAAAAGGTGGTATCGGTAAATCCACAACTAGCTGTAACATATCCGTCGCCCTAGCTAAACGTGGCAAGAAAGTGCTGCAAATTGGCTGCGACCCAAAACATGACAGCACCTTCACCCTGACTGGGTTTTTGATTCCCACAATTATCGACACCCTTCAAGAAAAAGATTATCACTACGAAGATGTCTGGCCGGAAGATGTGATCTATAAAGGCTACGGTGGTGTGGATTGCGTAGAAGCTGGTGGCCCACCTGCGGGTGCTGGATGTGGCGGCTACGTCGTTGGCGAGACCGTAAAATTACTTAAAGAACTCAACGCCTTTGATGAGTACGATGTAATTCTTTTTGACGTTCTGGGTGACGTAGTTTGTGGTGGTTTTGCAGCACCACTCAACTATGCAGATTACTGCCTGATTGTTACAGACAACGGCTTTGATGCTCTGTTTGCAGCTAATCGAATCGCTGCTTCAGTCCGCGAAAAAGCCCGAACTCACCCACTGCGTCTAGCTGGGTTGATTGGCAATCGCACCTCCAAGCGCGACTTGATTGAAAAATATATAGAAGCTGTGCCAATGCCAGTTTTGGAAGTTTTACCTTTGATTGAAGATATCCGTGTTTCCCGTGTGAAAGGTAAAACTTTGTTTGAGATGGCAGAGCAAGATCCTTCCCTAGACTACGTTTGCGACTACTATCTCAACATCGCCGACCAAATTCTAGCGCGTCCCGAAGGTGTTGTACCTAACGACACACCAGATCGGGAGTTGTTCTCTTTGTTATCCGATTTTTATCTAAATCCGGGTAAACCCCAGGTTCCTAATTCAGAAGAGGAACTAGACTTGATGATTGTATAAATCACCAAGTTCTCAGGATGGGGGACAATAACATGGCATTCTTTCACAGCTTTACGGATTCAATAAAACAAAAGTGGTTGCAATTTTTCCAGAATAATCGAGACTGGATTACCCTGCACATGGAAGTGGAGTCAGTGTACACCCCTGATGGCGGGAAGCGACCACCTTCTTACCTCATCCTGGGAGTTCTTAACGCTCTAGAGCCAAAGCTAGCGCAGTTAATGTTGCCCTTTGCCAAACTTAATCCTGATGCCGATACCCTGATTGAGGTGCTGGATTTGCATTTTGACCCAGATTTAGTTCTCGGTAATCGCTTTGTCGGGAACCCAGAAGTAGAGAGATTCGTAGAAGAAGCAGCCGATGTCATTGACGAAAAGCCTGAAGAAGAAACATTGGCACATTCTCATACAAATGGGTTTGCATCGATGGCAGTAGTTCAAGAGTTCGCAATGGTGGATTCTGAGGATGAAAGCCTGGAAATCAGCGCGTTGGAAGAAACCGAAAATGGCTTTGGCGATATTTCCTTATCCAACGGACACGCTTTAAAAGATGAGTCTCTCGAAACCTCTAATTTAGAAGCAGATGAGTTTGGGGAAATTGCTTTCGATACAGATGCAACAGCTGTAATGGAAGTAAAGCTGGATGATGAAGTGCTTGAAGATATTGCACTAGATGAGAATGCGTTTAAAGACGTGTTATCAGATGTCTGGGGTGATGAAACAGCTTTGCAAAAGGCTGAAGAAAATAACGATTTTTTGGGGGAAGAACTGCCAGCAGGCGTTTTTGATGAATCAGAAATTGCCCGTCTCTTCCCCAACGCTTAATTATTGCCGTTCTTCGCAATTTTAAGTTTTAGATTTGGGGTTTTGGATGAGGAATTAGGGAAATTGTCGTTAGACAGAGGTTACTTTTGTTGTCTCAGCCTTCAATCCAAAATTATCAATCTAAAATCTGAAATTGGTTGAACTGCCATTAAATATCAAGGGGAGAAAAAACCAAAATGACTGTCGCTCAACAACCAGAAGCTTTAAGCTTTGAATGTGAAACCGGGAATTACCATACCTTTTGCCCAATTAGCTGCGTGGCGTGGTTATACCAAAAAATTGAAGATAGCTTCTTTTTGGTGATTGGGACAAAAACTTGTGGCTACTTCCTGCAAAATGCGATGGGGGTGATGATTTTTGCTGAACCCCGCTATGCAATGGCAGAGTTGGAAGAGGGCGATATTTCGGCACAACTGAGTGATTATGAAGAGTTAAAGCGGTTGTGCTTGCAGATTAAACGCGATCGCAATCCTAGTGTAATTGTCTGGATTGGCACTTGCACCACGGAAATTATCAAAACCGATTTGGAAGGTTTAGCACCGAAGCTGGAATCTGAAATCGGGATTCCCATCGTTGTAGCGCGGGCAAATGGTCTAGATTACGCCTTCACCCAAGGAGAAGACACCGTATTAGCTGCTATGGCTAACCGTTGTCCTGATAAGTCTCCGGTGGCGGAAACAGAAAAAAGTGAACGTAATGCGATCGCAAAATTGCTCAACTTTGGTAAAAAGAAAGAAGATGTCGCCCAAGATGAATCTGAGTATGTAGATCATCCACCACTGGTTCTTTTTGGCTCCCTTCCCGACCCCGTGGTTACTCAGTTAACCTTGGAACTGAAGAAACAAGGCATCAAAGTTTCCGGCTGGCTACCCGCGAAGCGCTTCACAGAATTGCCAGTACTGGAAGAAGGGTATTATGTCGCTGGTGTCAACCCCTTCCTCAGCCGCACCGCTACCACCTTAATGCGCCGCCGCAAGTGTAAACTCATTGGCGCACCCTTCCCCATTGGCCCCGATGGTACCCGCGCTTGGATTGAGAAAATCTGCTCGGTGTTCGGTATTACTCCCAAGGGTTTGGATGAACGGGAAGCACAAATTTGGGCAGGCTTGGAAGATTACGTAAAACTGATTCGCGGTAAATCTGTATTCTTCATGGGTGATAACTTGCTGGAAGTTTCCCAAGCCAGATTCTTAATCCGTTGTGGAATGACAGTTCACGAAATCGGCATTCCCTACATGGATAAGCGCTATCAAGCTGCTGAGTTGGCATTGCTGGAGAAAACTTGCCAGGAAATGAATTCACCTCTGCCAAGGATTGTAGAGAAGCCGGATAATTACAATCAACTTCAGCGTATTTATGAGTTGAAACCAGACTTAGTAATTACTGGTATGGCTCACGCTAACCCATTGGAAGCACGGGGTATTAATACAAAGTGGTCTGTAGAGTTCACTTTTGCTCAAATTCACGGCTTTACGAATGCGCGTGACATGTTAGAGTTGGTGACTCGTCCGTTGCGTCGGAATAATAATTTGAAAGATTTGGGTTGGGATAAGTTGGTGAGAGAAGAAGCGAAGATTTAGATTTGGGTTTGGATTTAGCAACAGCATTATGATTAAGGCGAACTTTTTGGGTTCGCCTTTTTTTGTCTTACAGAGGTGCAAAGTGAGAGCTACTATAAATAGTTACAATTATGTAGATTACTGAATAGACAGGATAATTTAGGAGATGATGTGATGCCTGAAATTTGCCGTTTTTTAGGGATTATCATTACTATGTACTATAATGACCATCCGCCCCCTCATTTCCATGTCCGCTACAATAAGCAAAAGGCAATTATTGATATAGAAACCTTATCAATTTTAGAAGGCAAACTCACTCCTAGAGTTCTTGGTTTAGTAATTGAATGGGCAGCTATACACCAATCAGAACTTAGAGAAAACTGGCAACTGGCAAGAGAAAATAATCCCTTAGAAAAAATTCAACCATTAGAGTGAATTATGCTTAAAGATATTATAGAAGTTATTGCTCACGCTAACTATCAACTCTATTTGAAGTTTGAAGATGGAAAAGAAGGTATTGTTGATGTTAACCAATTAATCGAATTTACAGGAATTTTTGAACCTTTAAAAGATTTAAACTATTTTAAAACTGTTAAACTTAACGCTGAGTGGGGAACAATTCACTGGGATAATGGCGCAGATTTAGACCCAGATGTTCTTTATTCTGTGGTTACTAACCAATCTATATCACACATACAGAAATCTCGAAGAATATGAAAAAAGTTGGAGTTAAAACAGAAGTAACTCAAGAAGTCAGTGATTTATTAAATCCTAGTAATTTTTTCCAGAAACTAAATTAGATGATGTAGTAGGCTGTTTAAAATATCCAGGAAAACCTAAAAATCTTGAGGATATACATAATGCAATTCGCTAAGGTATAGAGGAATCGCGATTTAAAAGTAGAAAACTGGCTCACCTGATTAAAAAGCTAACAAGTTTCTATTCCCTAACTCTAGAACTCACCATGACTCAAAAAACCTATCAACTCCCTCTAACCTTCGAGCAAATTCTTAATCTTGTCCTACAACTTCCCGCACAAGAACAAGAACAACTTATTCAAGAAATAAAGAAAATCTCTTCAAATAATGAAGATTTACTTACTGTTTTTGACAGAATCGGCAGAAATGCTCAAGCTAAAGGATTAACCGAAGAAACTCTAGAAGAATTACTTGCCGATGAATCATAAAATAATTGTCATTGATACAAATGTTTTACTTAGTGCGGCTCTAAGTCCTAATGGGACATCCCGTAAAGCCTTAGATAAAGTATATAAAGAATTTACAATTGCTCAAAGCGATGAAACTTATCAAGAATTAAACACACGAATTTACAAACGTAAGTTCGATAAATATATCTCAGATAAAGACCGACAAGATTTTTTGGAAATAGTTAAAAAGTACAGTCAATTTATAGAAGTAAAATCTCAAATAAACACCTGTAGAGATCCAGATGACAACAAATTTTTAGCCCAGATTCCGCAGGTGCGCTCGTAAATGCTGTATTTTTGAAAATGACCTAAATGCTGCATTTTAGAAGCATGACAGCATCATTAAATATCAGGGTACAGGATATTGACCACTGCGGCATAGTCGCAGGCATCTGTGATGAGATGAATTTAGTAGAACAAATTAACCGACTGCTGGGAACTCACTCTCAAGAAATCATCAGTGCAGGTCAAGTTGTAAAAGCAATGATTTTAAACGGATTAGGATTCGTGAGTGCGCCGTTATATTTGTTTGAAAAGTTTTTCGTAGGCAAAGCTACCGAGCATCTTTTAGGAGAAGGAATACGTCCAGAACACTTAAACGATGACCGTTTGGGTCGAGTATTGGACAAATTATATGAGGCGGGACTAACGAAAGTCAAGCCAGAAAAGAAGCTGACCTCAAGCAGTTGGAAAAACGTTTAATTAAAAAGTTATCAGTTGCCCAATCCGAACTTCGGCAGTTGTCAAACCAAGAATTTGCTTGCTCAAAAGATGCTCTGATTGCGGCACAACGGCTCAGTTCTAAGTTGCCCTTACACCAACTGGCTAATATCCAGGTTAAGGAAGTAAAAAAACATACTGGACGTGGTAGACCCAGTAAGGATGCTGCCCCTACCTTTTACTACCAAGTCGATGCCACGCTAGAACCCAAGGAAATAGCCATCGCCATCGAAACCAAACGCGCTGGAAGATTTATTTTAGCGACCAATGTCCTCGATGCCGAAGAACTCAGCGATGAAGATGTTTTACGTGAATATAAGGCACAGCAGTCTACTGAGCGTGGTTTCCGATTTCTCAAAGACCCTTTATTTTTTACTTCCAGTGTCTTTCTCAATTCGACTGAGCGAGTTGCCGCATTAGCAATGATTATGGGTTTGTGCTTGCTTGTTTATAGTCTGGGTCAAAGAGCTTTACGTCAAGCCTTAGAACGGGCAAAAAAAACTATTGATAATCAGTTGGGTAAACCAACTTCTACTCCCACCTTACGTTGGGTGTTCCAATGTTTTATGTCAATTCATTTGGTTACCGTCTCCCAAATCAAGCAAATTGCCAACTTAACCCATGAAAGGCAATGGATTCTTCAGTTTTTTGGCGCTCCTTGTCGAAAATATTATCTTCTTTCTTAACTAACCTGCGGAATGTGGGGTTTAGATGAATTCGCCAACAGTCTCATAGGATTTGTGGCTACACAAATAAAGCCCACTTGCGTGGGCTAAGAGTAAGAGAAGAAACGTAGAGTGTGCGTAAGCCTTAATTTATTTCAGTCTATGTATTGAAGGTAATTAGGACACCTCAGTTTTAATTTCCTGGATTTCCTTTAATGTTTGCCAGCCAGCTTGCCACTGGGAGTTATCTTGTAATAATTTGGCATTTATCCAAAAACGGACTTTAGGATCGCAAGAAGCAACCATTTCGGCATAAACCCACTTAGCCTGATTTTTCCGATTGACAACTTGGAAGTGCCGCCAGCCATCAACTTTTCGCTGTGCTGTCCATTTAGAACCAACTAGGTAAGGAAATTTTTGTTTTTTAGTCATTTGTTATTCGTCATTTGTCATTTGTCATTGGGAAAACACTTTCTTTATCCCAAATTTCCAATATCCAATTAAGATGTCACCAAATCGCCGTTACGGGTAAACTTCTGGCAATCCAACTCATTATCTTGCTGAACGCATAGCGAAAACCATCTGATATGGCTCCAGCAGGTATTGATATTGTTGGTAATTTTGCGCTTTTTCTTGGAAAGGCGTTGTCTTACAACTTCATTAGGGCAAAGAATTTCTAACGTGCCTGTACCATCTTCATAATTGACAATGCGAAATAAACAGTCTTGCAACATAGCACGGCTGCTGCTGTCGAAGAACCGCTTAAATCGCTGTAGCTTTTCCCCTTCAGTCATTTGGCTGATGGGTTTTATTTTCAAGAAATCCTCATCCTCCAAATCAAAGTCATCATCTTCAAAGTCGTAGGGGTCAATCATTTTCAGCATCCACTATGCGACCTGGGATCATGGTAACTCTGTATGGGGTAGGAGGAAAATGGTGGAGGCAAGGTAGAAGAACTTTAATACATCATGCTTACTTATGCATTTAGATTTATGCTGAGGTTCAGCCAGCTTCGGCAATAACCTTTCCAATTTCTTGAAGGGTTGCACCTGTTGCCAGCAACACAGCAATGAATGGGAAATGAGAACTAGGGGAAAATACCACTTTTTCAAGATGTGAACACCGATCTAGGCGATCGCTATCCTGTTCTTACAATATCTATTGAGAACAGAAATTTTCTTTACTTGGTGTTCTGGTGGTAGCCTGCGACAAGCCCTCCGGGTGACGCTCCTAACGTCGCTAACGCTGCGCTAACAGCAGTCGCTCATGGGGGAAACCCCTTTGGCGCTAGCCTCTCCCTTTGGGAGAAGACCGCGCTGCTTCACCACTACGCCTCTACGTTCCTGAAAAAGCCTATGCAACCTACTAATCCTAACCAATTTACAGAAAAAGCCTGGGAAGCGATCGCCCATACCCCCGATATTGTTAAACAATATCAACAACAACAAATTGAAAGCGAACACCTGATGAAGGCGTTGCTAGAACAAGATGGTCTAGCAACTGGGATTCTCACCAAAGCGGGTGTTAACCTCCAAAAACTGCGCGATCGCACCGAACAATTTTTTCAACGTCAGCCAAAAGTATCTGGTACTAGCAGTTCTGTTTACTTGGGACGCAGCTTAGATACACTTCTAGACCGGGCAGATGTGTATCGCAAAGAGTTTCAAGATGAATATATTTCAATTGAACACTTATTGCTGGCTTACGCTAAAGATGACCGCTTTGGCAAAGCTTTATTCCAAGAATTCGGTTTAGACGAAGGCAAACTAAAAGATATTATTAAACAAGTTCGGGGGAGCCAAAAAGTGACCGACCAAAATCCAGAAGGCAAATACGAAGCACTGGAAAAATATGGGCGTGATCTCACAGAAGCCGCGCGTAAAGGTCAACTCGATCCAGTGATTGGGCGGGATGATGAGATTCGCCGCACTGTCCAAATTCTGTCTCGCCGCACCAAGAATAATCCTGTGCTAATTGGTGAACCGGGTGTTGGTAAAACTGCGATCGCTGAAGGATTAGCACAGCGCATTATCGCAGGTGATGTACCCCAGTCCCTCAAAGACCGCAAGCTAATTTCTTTAGATATGGGTGCTTTGATTGCGGGGGCAAAATTCCGGGGTGAATTTGAAGAACGCCTGAAAGCAGTATTAAAAGAAGTTACTGAATCTGGCGGCAATATTGTTTTATTTATTGATGAAATTCACACCGTTGTCGGCGCTGGTGCAACCCAAGGTGCGATGGATGCGGGTAACTTGTTAAAACCAATGTTGGCGCGGGGCGAATTGCGCTGTATTGGGGCGACAACTCTGGATGAATACCGCAAACATATCGAAAAGGATGCCGCACTAGAAAGACGCTTCCAGCAAGTTTATGTCGATCAACCTAGTGTAGAAGATAGTATTTCGATTTTGCGTGGGTTGAGAGAACGTTATGAAAACCACCACGGGGTAAAGATTTCTGATAGTGCTTTAGTCGCCGCCGCCGTATTGTCGAGTCGATATATTAGCGATCGCTTCCTCCCTGATAAAGCCATTGACTTGGTAGATGAAGCCGCCGCCAGATTAAAAATGGAGATTACCTCCAAACCAGAAGAACTCGACGAAATCGATCGCAAGATTCTGCAATTGGAAATGGAGAAGCTATCGCTACAAAAAGAAAGCGATGCCGCTTCTCGTGAACGTCTAGAAAGACTAGAAAAAGAAATTGCCGATCTCAAAGAAGAACAAAGAACCCTAAATACTCAATGGCAATCTGAAAAAGATATCATTGACAAAATTCAGTCCGTTAAAAAAGAGATTGAACGGGTCAATTTAGAGATTCAGCAAGCAGAACGCGATTACGACCTTAACCGCGCTGCGGAGTTGAAATACGGTAATTTAACTAGTTTGCATCGTCAGTTGGAAGCAGTAGAAGCTGAATTGGCAAGTGCCCAAAGAAGTGGAAAATCACTATTACGGGAAGAAGTCACAGAAGCTGATATTGCCGAAATTATTTCTAAATGGACAGGAATTCCCATCAGCAAGCTGGTGGAATCTGAGAAAGAGAAACTACTGCATTTAGAAGATGAACTACACCACCGCGTGATTGGACAAGAAGAAGCAGTCACAGCCGTAGCGGATGCAATTCAGCGATCGCGCGCTGGACTGGCTGATCCCAATCGTCCTATCGCTAGCTTTATTTTCCTTGGGCCTACGGGTGTCGGTAAAACCGAGTTGGCGAAAGCGCTGGCGGGCTATATGTTCGATAGCGAAGATGCGCTGGTGCGAATCGATATGTCGGAATATATGGAGAAACATGCCGTCTCCCGCTTAATCGGTGCGCCTCCAGGATATGTGGGTTACGAAGAAGGTGGACAACTAACAGAAGCGATTCGCCGCCGTCCTTACTCAGTGATTCTCTTTGACGAAATCGAGAAAGCACACCCTGATGTTTTTAATATCTTCTTGCAAATTCTCGATGATGGTCGCGTCACTGATGCCCAAGGTCATAAGGTGGACTTCAAGAACGCTATTATCATTATGACTAGCAACATCGGTTCGCAATACATTCTTGATGTCGCTGGGGATAACGCCCACTACGACGAAATGCGCCGTCGAGTCATGGAAGCGATGCGGAATAGCTTCCGTCCAGAATTCCTCAACCGGATTGACGAAATCATCATCTTCCACGGTTTAGATAAGAAGGAATTGCGGCAAATTGTGCTGTTACAAGTACAAAGATTGCGGCAAAGATTGGCCGATCGCAAAATATCCCTCAAACTCTCGGATATTGCACTTGACTTTTTAGCAGAAGTAGGGTATGACCCAGTGTATGGGGCGCGTCCACTGAAGCGGGCGATTCAGCGAGAGTTAGAAACTCAAATTGCCAAAGCTATTTTGCGCGGTGAATTCAACAACGGCGACACCATCTTTGTAGATGTGCAAAATGAGCGTCTTTCTTTTAGTCGCTTACCCGTTGAGGTGTTTAGCAGCTAATTAGTCGAATATAAAACACCTCTCCCTCGTTTTACGCAGTAGAACCGTCCCTCTCCAAGCCGGAGAGGGATCAGCTTGAACTTTAGTTCAAGGCAGGGAGAGGTTTTTTAAACTCACTTTTTAAATGATTGAACTACACTATTCCCCATTCCCTACTGTTTACAAATCACTTGTCGCATTTTCCGCATATTTGCAGGCAACTCAAAGTTCATTGCTTGTTGAATGAAAATTGATGGAATAGGAATCAGAGGTGTAGCTTGCACAGTATAAGCAAGCAACGTGCCATTTCCGCAATCTTTTAGTTCTAAATTGGCGTTAAAATCTTCAAAAGTCCCTTTTTCCATACGGAATTGGATTTGTTGCCCCAGCACCTCTACAACGCTGAGGTAAATTTCCACTTGAGCTGTGAAAAAGAAAAAGGCTTTTTGTGCTGCTTGATATAGGCGCTTAACTTCACCTTTGTGTGATATCTCGCTTTTAGTGATATCAGGAAAATATTGCACCCACCGGGGATAGTCAGTTAATTGCTGCCAAACTTGCGATCGCACCATCGGCAAATACATCCAGGCTGTCACTGCGCCACCACACGCCTTGTGCGATCGCGTTTCTACCAAGATTTCACCCTGTACCAGCAACTTTTGTTTATCTTGACTCCAAGCCATATCTGAACCTGCAATAATTGAGTCTGAGATATGAGACGCAGACATAATGATTTTAGTTACTCCTCAACTCATCCACCTAAATAGAATTGAAACTACAAGCTATAAAACTTGATTTAGATCCAATCCATTAAATTTTAGTTCCAGTGTAATCCCGATCCTTTCCGGAAAGGGTGAGTTTTTAGTAATTATTTCAGTTACTTTACTGTAAAACCTGTAGCTGTAATCACAATTAACACAATCAATACTTAAGTGGACTTGATAATAACAGTATTTATAAATGAAAAACTAAGTTCTTAACAGCTAGAATGGCACAAACACTATTTGATATCAAGCACCTTACCCAACCTCTGGATAGGATCTCTCGATTTTTATGTATTATTTATGATGAAATTGTAACTTCATCATAACTTCATATTTGATTGTCAATATCAAGTGTAATTTCTGTTGAGTTGAGAGGAAAATTAAGTGAGTCAATCTTCTTTAAATCGTAGATTAATCCAGATTTTTGGTATTCTTCTTGGTGTTAGTGTAGCCGTTTGGGTACTGAGAGGCTTTGGTATTCTCACTTTTATTCCAGGTGGAATAATTTTGCTACTGCTACTAGGGGCGATCGCGATCGGGATTATCAGTTATGCCCAAAGGACTTGGTGGCGTTTGTAATCTGAATCTCTCATAATCTGGGAAATTGCCGCCAACGGTACACGCCTTACCCGATAAGCCTTTATCCTCTCGTTTAAGAATTGTAGCGTGAGCATTTTCACTTACTACCAAAAGTATCTAATAGGGAAGCGATGCCAACAATTTATTAGGAGAAAGAAACATGACAAAGTATATATGTACCGTTTGCGGCTATGAATATGACCCAGAATTCGGCGATCCAGATAGCGATATAGCGCCGGGAACAGCTTTTGAAGATATACCAGATGATTGGGTATGCCCGACTTGTGGTGCCACAAAAGATCAATTTGAAGTAGTTGAATAGTGAAGATAAGGGCTAGCCTAGTAAAGTACGTGCTATTGAGAAATTTTAGAATTTGCTACCGTTACGAATCGTAGTTATAGGGGGTGGGGCTGCGGGATTTTTTGGCGCGATCGCTTGTGCTAAAGCCAATCCCGATGCCCAGGTTACTTTACTCGAAGCCAGTCGTCAACCACTGGCGAAAGTGCTAATTTCTGGTGGTGGACGCTGCAACGTCACTCACGCTTGCTTTGACGCGGAGGAGTTAGTCCAAAATTACCCCAGAGGTGCAAAAGCTTTGCGGGGTGCTTTGACTCGCTTTGGCCCTCAAGATACAGTAGCTTGGTTTGCTGCTAGTGGAGTCTATCTAAAAACTGAAGCTGATGGCCGGATGTTTCCTGTCACCAATACTTCAGAAACCATTGTGGAATGTCTGATTAAATCGGTGGCGACATCTGGGGTAAAACTCCGTGTCGGTACACACGTAACTTCCGTGAAACGAAGTACAGCAGATGAGGGGTTTGATATTCTTCTCAAGTCGGGAGAGACGATTAAATGTGATCGCCTACTTCTTGCCACCGGCAGTAGTATTGTCGGTTATAAAATTGTCCGAGAGTTAGGTCATCAAATAGAACCGCCAGTACCCTCGTTATTTACCTTCAACATTGCCGATCAAAAGTTGCGAGAGTTAGCTGGAGTTAGCATTAACCCTGTCCAATTAAGGTTATCGGCGGGCGGAAAATCCCAATTACAACAAACTGGGCCATTGCTCATTACCCACTGGGGTTTGAGTGGTCCGGCTGTTTTAAAGCTTTCTGCTTGGGGTGCGAGAGTTTTGCACGAAAGTCGCTATCAAGCCAAATTATTGATTAATTGGCTGCCCCTTATGCACCAAGAACAAGTGCGAGAAAAAGTTTTAGCAGTTAAAGATGAATGGGGAAAGAAAGCGATCGCATTGCATCGCGGCGTTGATTTACCCCATCGTCTCTGGCAATATATCATTGCCCGTGCAGGCATTACCACAGACGACCGTTGGGCAGAAATATCTAGCAAAACCTTAAATCAACTGGTGCAAGAACTTACTCAAGGACAATACTTAATCAACGGCAAAGGAGCCTTTAAAGAAGAATTTGTTACCTGTGGCGGCGTTAACCTCAAAGAAGTCAACTTCAAGACGATGGAAAGTAGGTTAGTTCCTGGCCTTTATTTTGCTGGAGAAATTTTAGATATTGATGGCGTTACCGGTGGGTTTAACTTCCAAAGTGCTTGGACAACCGGGTATTTGGCAGGGATAGCAATGGCGAATAGCCAGACAGCTTAAGAGAGTTTGTAGTAAGTACTTTAGTGCTTAGAAAGCATAGGCTAAAGTCCTTACTGCGAACTTATTAAAATAATGTAGTAGATTACTATTTTTACTATTTAACAAGCTTTCTCTTAATTCTTGTATATGATTAATCATTTCAAAATATCGAAGTTTATAGAGGAGAAATAATCTCTATATTAATTACTAATTATCTTGCTAGTACAAAGCGGCAAAAATAAAGCTACCATCCTTTGTAGATCAATTTTGAACACACCCAACAATGAAATTTAGCGAAATTATCAGCCAATTTGGTGAAACAGCCACCAATCATAGCCTGACTAGCAACCCAGACTTTGACCCAGAAATTATAGGGGTAGCAGCCATTGATGAAGCCACTAACGGTACTCTCAGCTACGTAGAAGGGCCAAAATTTGGGTCTTTTGTCAGTAAGACCAATGCTACAGCTTTAATTTTGCCCCAAGACGAAAAATTACAGGAGCTTGCACAAGAGAACGGTATTGTCTGGATATCGACCTCAGATCCGCGACTGTTATTTGCCAAAGCGATCACACTTTTTTACCAACCATATCGCCCCGTTCCAGAAATTCATCCCACTGCTGTAATTCACTCCAGTGCAAAAGTTGGTAGTGATGTTTACGTTGGTCCCCATGCTGTGATTCAGCAAGGCGTGGAAATTGGCGATGGTGCAATTATTCATCCCAATGTGGTGATTTATCCAGATACCAAAATCGGCGATCGCACCACCTTACACGCCAACTGTACTATTCACGAACGCACCCGCATCGGTTCAGATTGCGTGATTCACAGTGGTGCAGTCATTGGTGCAGAAGGCTTTGGTTTTGTTCCTAGCCG